>DASXNJ010000309.1:0-3109 GCA_036495145.1 Puia sp. | reverse complement strand
CCAATCATCCGGTGCTGAAAAAATACTCGAGAATATTTGCGGGTATTCTGGTTTGCCTTTTTGTAATTATTGCGGGACCGGTTTCGGGTTTCGGAATGAATCCTGCGCGGAGTTTTTCGAGTGCATTACCATCCAATGTATGGACTTCTTTCTGGATTTATTTATTCATGCCACTTGCCGGCATGATGGGTGCAGCGGAGGTTTATCTTCTTGTGAGGAAAAGGAAGCGGTAGTTGGTAGCTGGCAGTTGGCGGTGTCAGGCATTATTATAAATTTTCAAAACGGTTTCCCGTAAGGCGCTGGATTTGTCGGAAACCAGGAACTCCAGTGTTTCGGCAATTTCCCCCGGCTTTACCCAGTTATCGGCATTCACATCCGGCATTGATTTACGATTCAAAGGCGTATCGAGTGTACTGGGAACAACCACAGAAACGGAAACGTTCATACCTTTCGCTGCTTCATTAAGATATTCTGCCAGTTTGAACAGGAGTGATTTACTGAGACCATAAGCAATCAGATTTTTACCCTGTGCCGGATTCAATGCAGGCCTCGCGCCGATAAAAATGATATTTCCTCTCTTATTATTCATCATGTGTCCGAAAAGGGGCTTGCTAACATAGAAAGCTGTTTCAAAATTCAACGCGATTTGTTTATGCAGGTCATCACCGGTTGTATTTCCAATATCTCCCATGGCGAATCCACCGACAAGCAATAAAGCGGCGTCAATAACCGTATACTTCAGTATCAGTTTTTCAACAAAAGAATTCGTTTCTTTTTCGTCCGTGAGATTGACAACCGAAATTTCCAGGTTCGGATGTGGATTGAAATCTTTTTTTGAATTTTCGTTTGAGACAGTCGCGATCACACGGTAATTACTGTCAATGAATTCTTTTGTTACGGCGGTACCCAGATTGCCATTGGCGCCTGTGATGATGACTGTTTTCATATATTTATTTTTTCCTTCCGGCCCAGAGAATGGCATTTATTATCAGCTGATCCTCCATTGGGCTTGTACCAAGTGTTTGTGACAGACTTTTGACGGTCCCGTTTTTATAATCCATGTCGTTGTGTCCCATATTAAAATAAACCATGCGATAATTTTTGTTTGTCCATACAACCGGATAAAAGCCGCTGTGCCATATCTCATATAATTTTGGGCCCGTTCCCAATGGAAAACTGGAACTATCAATGGCTAACAAAATATCAATGTCCGGATTTGTTCGCAGATCATTTGACCAGCGATACCACTCACTGGCGGAAGAGCGAAAGGTGTCGGGTAAATTTTGGGTAACTCCGTGCGATTTATCCATCACCCGTAAAACGGCCGGCGTGGGACGCCAGGTATTACTCACATATGAGCCGGCGCCCATAAATTCATTGTGGTACCAATCCCAGTTTTGAGGATAGAGTGAATGGTTGAGTGCAAAGCCTGCAAAATGAAATCCCAACCAGCCCCCACCTTTTTTCATGTATTCTTCAAATGCTTTTCTTTGATCCGGATCTTCCGGACGTGTATCAAGAAAAATCACTACCTGGTATTTGGAAAGAAATCCGGCATTTAAATTACTCCAGTTATTCGTTGAATCATAAGTAAAATGATTGGCAGCAGCTTGCAGCGGAAACCATCTGTTCGCTTCATGCACAAAACTAATATGTGCTGAGTCTTGCTTTGCGGTATAAAACGCAATTACGTGAATCGGTTGCGTCTTATCCTGGGCAAAAGAACACTTTGGTTGAATATAAATTATAAAGAGGCTGATTAATACCAATAATAATTTTCTTCTTTTCATGTGTTCAGGGTTTGTAGAAATGATTATGAAAGTTAACAACAGTTTTAAGCAGTTGGTTGTTTTCTTCCGCCAATATTGGGAAGAAATCCGGTAAGAAGCCCAATCAGAGGCAGGAAAGCACAAACCTGATAAACATAAATAATTCCCCTGTGATCCGCCAGTATACCGAGCAGCGCTGATCCAAGGCCACCCATTCCGAA
Source organism: Puia sp. (assembly GCA_036495145.1). Classification (GTDB taxonomy): domain Bacteria; phylum Bacteroidota; class Bacteroidia; order Chitinophagales; family Chitinophagaceae; genus Puia. Next base: position 1,119 of record DASXNJ010000309.1, on the reverse strand, counting down.
CGCAAATCCAAAGAACAGCCCGGAAATCATACCAACTTTACCCGGCAATAACTCCTGTGCATACACCAGAATGGCGGAAAATGCAGAAGCAAGAATGACGCCGATCGGAACAGTCAAAACGGCTGTCCAGAAAAGATTTACATGTGGTAGTAACAATGTAAAAGGTGCTACACCCAGGATCGAAAACCAGATTACATATTTTCTTCCGAAACGATCGCCCAGCGGACCGCCGAGCAAAGTACCGGCTGCAACGGAAAACGTGAATATGAAAAGAAATATCTGCGCATGCTGAACCGATACTTTGAATTTCTCGATCATATAAAACGTCAGGTAACTGACCATGGACGCCAGATAGAAATATTTTGAAAAAATGAGGACGATCAATATCAGGATGGATGAAAATATCCTGGTTTTTGAAAAAGCAGGAAGATGAGTATCTCTTGTTTTTGTTTTTAATTTTAAACTATTGAGATGAGACTGGTACCAGCGACCCACAAAAATTAAGATGACCATCGCTGTCAGGGGCAGAACTGCAAACCATCCGATAATGCTTTGTCCCAGTGGTACAATAATAATGGCTGCCAGCAATGGTCCCAAAGACGAACCCGCATTTCCTCCGACCTGAAATATGGATTGTGCCAATCCTCTTTTTCCACCGGAAGCCATGTAAGCAACTTTCGATGCTTCAGGATGAAAAATCGAGGAACCAATACCGATCAGAGCAACAGAAAAAAGGAGAAAATGGAAATTACCGGCCCGGGACATCAAAATGAGACCGATCAGTGAGAATCCCATGCCTGCAACCAGTGAAAAAGGCTTGGGCCGGTGATCCGTATATAAGCCAACCAAAGGTTGAAGCAGGGAGGCAGCGAGCTGAAAAGTAAGTGTAATCAATCCAATTTGTGAAAAATTCAAATTATAATTCACTTTTACTATTGGATAAACAGAGGGTATCAGGGATTGAATGGAATCATTCAGTAAATGTGAAATACTGATCATGAACAGGATGGGGTATACCGTTCCCGTAATGGTGGGGTATGATTTATTTTGAATGATTTGTTTTTCCGCTACTTTATGCATCCGGCTGAGAATTTTCTGACATGCAAGTTAGCTGAGTTG
>DASXNJ010000308.1:0-7395 GCA_036495145.1 Puia sp. | reverse complement strand
CTGATCTCCTTATTGTTTTCTATACTGTCATATTTATCACTTCCCGCGCAAATCCGATTGGCAGTTTTAGGTGGCGTTCATTCATCCAATATAAAAGAAACAAATTCGATACCCGATTATCAAAATTTCAACGGCAAGTATTATTCGCCAAATACCGGATTTCAAGTAGGGGTTCTGGGTGAAGTACCTTTCAGTAAAAACAATCTATACTTTCAGGCGGGCATATTGTACAGCGCAAAGGGAAATCAGTATGAACGTCTTTACGATTCTGCAATCATTAAGAATGATACACTTTATAACCAGCACTCCCTGAATCTTAGTTATATAGAGATACCCTTATATCTGACCTGGAAAGTTCCCCTTTCAAAAAATCAAAAAAATAATTTTTTCATAAGCGCTGGTCCCTATTTTGCTTTTATCTATAGTGTGTCACAATCTTATCAGAATCGCGTGCTACAATATAATTCCGAAATATATACATATCAATCAGGTACCGAAGATGTTCCGGTTGGAAACGGCTCGGGAGCCTACAAGACTTTTGATATTGGCATCACAGCGAAAGCTGGTTTTGAATTGGGCAACGTAATGGTCAGTGCTTATTTAAGTCATGGGCTGACCAATATTTATAACGCGGCCTACCCTTCATCTTTTCATAACCAGATTGCTGGCGGTTCAATCGGAATCTGGTTGAACAATCCTAAACCGGTCAACAAAAAAGAGTCAGATACAGATAATGATGGATTACCTGACTCACAAGACTCATGCAAAACTGTTCCGGGCCCGCAAAGATGGCATGGATGTCCGATACCTGATACTGACCATGATGGAATAAACGATGAAGAAGATTCTTGTAAGCTGGTTCCGGGAGTCTTGCGTTATCACGGATGCCCCATACCCGATTCTGATCAGGATGGAGTAAACGATGAAGAGGATTCATGTAAAATGACTCCTGGAGTTTTGCGTTATCACGGATGCCCGGTGCCGGACAGTGATCATGATGGTATTGATGATGAAAACGACAGATGTCCGAATGAACCCGGGCCAGCCGATAATCATGGTTGCCCGGTAGTAAAAGCCGGAATTGTAAAAATCGAACAAATCGTCGCAGCAAATGTGATGTTTAAGTCAAACAGCGCAAGTCTTACCGGTAATTCTTATCCCGCCATCAGGGAACTGGCTGACAGTCTGAAAACGAATCCGGATCTAAATTTATTAATCGAGGGTCATACAGATAATCTGGGCGGCGAGACGTATAATATGAAACTTTCCGAGGACAGGGCAAATGCTGTAAAAACCCTGCTTATCCATTTCGGAATTCCTGATAACCGGATAGAAGTCAAGGCCTTCGGCGATAGCCAGCCAATTGGGCCAAATAATACTTCCGCCGGAAGGGCTTTAAATAGAAGGGTTGTATTTAAATTTCATATAAAGAACAGTTAAATCACCCCCTGAGATTAAGCTACATATTAAACATATGATGATCTTTGCGGGTCCAAATAATTTAAAATTTCCGGGCTTCCGGTACCAACGATTACTAGCTATAACAAATACAAGATGAAATTTCATATCATTAAACCTTTCCTTTTAGTCTCGCTGACTGTTTTCTCTTTTTCTTCATTCGCTCAGGGGACTTCGAAGCAGGAACTTACAAAAGGATGGCATTTGCTGGATAAAGAAAAAGATGGCGTTTATGGTATTAGCCTGGATAAAGCCTACGATTTCCTCCGTCTGAAAAATCTTAAAAGCAAACCTGTATTGGTAGCTGTTATTGATTCTGGTGTCGATACTGCACAGGAAGATCTCGTCCACATACTTTGGACAAATCCGGGAGAGATTCCGGGTAACGGAATTGATGACGATCACAATGGATATGTAGATGATATTCATGGATGGAATTTTATTGGTGGAAAGGACGGACGGAATGTAAAAGATGATTCGCAAGAGGAAGGACGTGTTTATTACAAGTACAAAGAAGAATTCGACAATAAGAATATCAGGATGGATAGCATGAGTGCTGAAGGAAGGGAAAATTATCATATGTGGGTAAAGGCAAAAAAGAAAATCATGGGGGATGGCACCGATGATGGTGTGGATCTTCTGATGCTGAAACGGGTAGTAAATGCATGTATTAAGAGCGACAGCCTTTTGCAAATTGCAATGGGTAAAAAAGAATATACAGGAAATGACCTTGACACTTTTCAGGCCAAGGACATGGAAAGCCGGACAGCCCGCTCGGTTTTGCTTTACCTGTTTAAAGAAAATCATATCATGGATATGACGAACACAACATTTATAACCGATTTTTCCGAACAGGCTGATCGTGAAGAAAAGAAGATGGAAATAAAAGAAACTGCACCAAAGAATTATAGGAAGGATATTGTTCAGGACAATGAAAATGATATTAAGGATAGTATTTATGGAAACAATGATATTATGGCAACTGATCCCATGCATGGAACACATGTGAGTGGAATCATTGCGGCTGAAAGAAACAATTCGATTGGCGTAAATGGCATAGCTGACAATGTGAGAATCATGATGATCCGTGCCGTTCCCAATGGTGACGAGCACGACAAAGACATTGCCCTTGCCATACGCTATGCAGTAAATAATGGCGCCCGTGTGATCAATATGAGTTTCGGAAAAAATCTCTCGCCACAGAAATCATGGGTCGATGACGCAGTTAAATATGCTGAGTCAAGAGGCGTATTACTTATCCATGCAGCAGGTAATGACGCTGAAAATGTCGATTCGGTAGATAATTTTCCAAATCCGAATTTTAAAAACACGCATATGCAGGCAAAAAACTGGATCACTGTAGGCGCAAGTAGTGATCCATTAGCCGAAGAAACTTTTAAAAGCTATACTGCATCTTTCTCTAATTATGGCAAAAAAGAAGTAGATGTGTTTGCGCCAGGTACCCGCATATATTCTACACTCCCGGGTGGTAATAAATATGGCAATCTTGACGGCACCAGCATGGCTGCGCCGGTGGTTACTGGTGTGGCAGCTTTGCTTCTGGAATATTTCCCTTCTTTGACTCCTGAGGAAATAAAATACTGTATCGAGAAGTCCGCGGTCATGCCAACGACAAAAGCAAAAAAACCAGGAACTGATGAATTGGTTCCTTTGTCAGAATTAAGTAGTTCCGGCGGAATTCTGAATGCCTATGGCGCGGTGAAACTGGCCAATGCCATCACCGATAAGAAACGGGAAGCATCAAAATCTACATTGCAGAAGGAAAGAAATTAATTGACTTCAGGTAATATATTCTAAATAGCAAATTGCTTATTAGTAATTTGCTATTTTTTATGCCTATAGAACAACGACGCCTTCACCGGATTGCAGTGAGTAGTTTTTTCTTTCTCGCAGGAATTTGTTTTTTTTCATGGGCATCCCGTATACCGGATATACAGTCGAAATTAGGCGTCAATAATGCAGCACTCGGTGGAATTCTTCTATGCCTGCCAATCGGACTACTTACATCACTTCCTGTCGCCGGTTACCTGGTAGCCAAATATGGAAGTCGGATTATCGTAATACTATCGGCCGTTTTATATGCCTGTACCCTGCCGGTGTTGGGGTTTGCCGGATCTCCGGTCCAGTTAATGATTACGTTGTTTTTTTTCGGGTTTGGTGGCAACATGATGAATATTTCAATCAACACACAGGCTGTTACCACAGAAACATTATACCTCAAACCGATTATGGCATCATTTCATGGCGTTTGGAGCATGGCCGGTTTCGCTGGCGCGGCGGTGGGCACATTAATGGTACGCTTTCACATTGCTCCGCCTTTTCATTTCGTTTGTATCACGACAATAGCTGCCCTGATACTGTTTATTTCCTCTGGAAATCTCATAAAAAGGGACAGCAACCGGGATGAGAAAAAACCCATTTTTGCGAAGCCCGACAAATCCATTTTAAACTTCGGCCTGATCGCATTTTGTGCGATGATCAGCGAAGGCGCCATGAGCGACTGGAGTGGAATATATTTTGCAAAAGTAGTAAAACCCGGCGCCGCCTGGGTAACTGTTGGTTTCACCGCCTACGTATGTACAATGGCGACCGGCAGATTTATCGGCGATTGGGTTGCCTTCAAATTGGGTATTAACAGAATGTTGCAGGTCAGTGGATTGTTGATGGCTTCGGGGCTATTGCTGGCAGTGATACTTCCACAGTTCGCTACCGCAACCATTGGATTCCTGATGGTCGGAGCAGGGGTTTCTTCAGTTGTTCCAATGATTTATAGCGCAGCGGGTAAATCAAAGGTCATGTCGCCTGGGGTGGCGATCGCTGCTGTATCTACCATCGGATACCTGGGATTCTTGTTTGGTCCTCCTTTTATCGGGTTCATTGCACAACTCACCAGTCTGCGAATATCATTTGGATTGATTGCGATCATGGGAATCATCATTTCTTTCCTGGCAACCAGAATCAGGATTCAAAGATAAATTCCGCGGCAATTCTGAAATTTGAATTATAAAATAGATTGAATGGAAATTTCAAATGCAGTGAGCACCTAACAGGTGCTCACTGCATTTATCAAATTCAATCAGCGAAATATTCCTGCAGCAGTTTTAATTGCTATTCAGAAATTCCGGGTTAATTCTTGTAAACGACTGATTTCAATGAAATCATATCATCCATTACATTGATCGTTTCATTCAAATAAATATCTGTTTTGCGACTGTCAACCCAAATTTTATACCTGTCCGCCTTGTCCTTATCCCCGGCATATTTTATAGTATCCTGTGGAAGAGAATAGATATTCATCGGTACTTTTAGTTTACTGACCGAATCGATCTGTTTCACGGTAAACCGGATCATTTTTTGTTCATCCTGGTATGCCTTCAAATTTAGCGGATACATTTTGTCATTTTGTTTGTCCAGCCAAGCGGCATTCCGGGAAATGGTACTAAATGAATTATTTGTGTTGGTTCTCTCTGTACTGGAACTACGAATATTGTTGATATCATAGGCATATTTCCAGGTCGTATAATCTGCCTTCGGCATTTCATCCCATGCCAACGCATCCGGTTGATCTTTTTCACGAATCTTATAATGCTCATATAAATCAGGCAGCACAATATCCGAAGCCACACCACGCAACTGTGTTGACCCGCCGTTAATGCGATAAAACTTTTGCAAAGTTAATTTCACAGTCCCCAGAGGACCGGCTCCATCATTAAAACCCATATTCTTATCCAGGGGTATATTTCGCTGAACTGTTCCTTTACCATAAGTACTGGTGCTGCCAATGATAACACCCCTGTGATAATCTTGTATGGCAGCTGCAAAAATCTCTGAAGCCGAAGCGCTAAATTCATTTACCATCACCGCTAATGGACCATCGTAGAGAACAGCCCTGTCCTTATCATCTAAAACCTGCGGTTTGCCATCACGGTCACGAACCTGAACTACCGGACCCTGATCAATAAACAATCCCACCATTTTAACCACATCGTATAAAGAACCTCCCCCATTATTGCGGAGATCAAGCACAATGCCATCTACCTTAGCCTCTTTCAGCTTTACTATTTCCCGGGCTACGTCAGTAGAGCAACGATTCCCCTTGGGATTATCGAAATCGGCATAAAATTCCGGAAGAAAAATATACCCGATTTTTCCCTTATCACTTTGAACAATAACGCTCTTGGCAAATTTTTCATCCTGCACTATTTCATCTCTCACAAGAGTAACCACTTTAACAGATCCGTCGGCTTTTTTCAGGGTTAATTTTACCTCTGTTCCTTTATTTCCACGAATTATTTTAACTGCATCCTCCACCATATAACTGGTGAGATCCACCGGTTCCTGATTACCCTGTCCGACTTTTAGAATAACGTCTCCAACATTCACCTGGCCGGATTTCCATGCCGGACTTCCGGTCACAAGAGTAACAATTTTGATTGTGCCATCTTCATCCCGTAACGCAGCTCCAATACCATAAAAACGACCGCTCATATCTTCATCAAAAGATCTTTTTTCTATGGGTGGAAAATAATCCGTATGCGGATCCATGCACTGCACGATTGTTTCTACAAATACATTAAAGAAATCGTCATCATCAGCTTTGATCTTGAGATGATCATAAAAGCGGTCTGAAATCTTTAATGTTTTATCCCGCGCCTCTTTTTCCAGTTGCTCGTTCGTCTTCGCAACATAACCAGCCTTACCCTTTCCCGCTTCCTGCTGATCCAGCAAGTCAACATATTTTTCAAGGGTCAGATATTTTAATTTCTTCCTGATTTCTTCACGCTGAGCTGAAGCATTCGCAGGATAATCCAGTTTCTCATAATCCAGATTTACGGTTTCCTGTTTGTTAAAATCAAATGACTGCGATAGAATTTCATGCGTCGTGTTCTGGGTTTCCTGGAGTCTTTTTTTATAAACAGCAACAACGGCAGGTACAAATTGCACCGGTGCTTTGCCCAGAATTTCATCATCAAGCTGACCTTGATATTTAGATAATTCCAGAATATCCGATTTCATGAAAATTTTCTTTTCTACGTCCACTTCACCGAGAAATTTCTTAAAAACTTCCCTGGAAAACTGATCGTCAATATTTTTTGGACTATAATGAATTTCTTCCAGTAATTCGCTTACATTTTTCAATATCCTCTCGTATTTGGAAGGCGGGTTCGGTTTAAAGGCAAAAGTCTTTAAGGCTATCGCAATTCCAACAACGGATATGAACAGGACGATGGGTAAATTCCTTTTATTCAACATATGGGAGAACAATTTAGACATTGTTCAAAAATAACGATTAATGCTTCTGTATTGTTGTTGCTGAACCTAATATTAACCAGCACTTACGTTAACGGCAAATATTATAGTACGATTGGTGTCGTATGTTAACGTCAATTCAAAATAATCCGGTTATTGCGCAAAAAAAGACGATTATCCTGATTCGCCGGCACCTCAATTTTCAAATTCTGAAATCTCCAAAATTTCCTTAGATTTGCCCTCCCAAATGGTGGTTGTAGCTCAGCTGGTTAGAGCACTAGATTGTGGTTCTAGGGGTCGCGGGTTCGAACCCCGTCATCCACCCATTTTTCTCCTTTTTTTGCACGATCCTCTCTCTTTATAGCAGAATTGTATTCTTAACAAACTTTTAGCAAAGTGGTCAGGCACGTTCCTTGAACTTTAAAAATTCCAATAGATCAAATAATGAAATTTTATCTGCGATGTTTTTTGCCAGGATGGTTTTTTATCCTGATTTCTTCCGCAGTTTTTTCAAAGGATTCAAGTCATAGAGCCACACCATCCTTTCCAGCTGATACAAAGGATCAAAAAATTACAGGAATAACTCAAACAACCGTCGCGCACAAACAATTAACTGATTCTCTGCCTAAACCATCAACTGATTCGGAGGGCAACCATAATTTATCT
>DASXNJ010000307.1:0-5167 GCA_036495145.1 Puia sp. | reverse complement strand
ATTATATTGCTTATCTTATAATACCCCTTTCAACCATTATCAGGACTTCTGTTTCCGGTTCTGCCGGCTTTCATAGTTGGTCCGGATTTTAAACACGCCTCAGCAGCAATTGATGACTAAATGTCCAGAATGAAAAGAGTGATCAAAATCAGTTTGCGCATATTGGCAATCCTGATTGCTTTGCTGATTCTTGCTTTTGCCGGACTTTCTTACTATGTAAATCAACATAAACAGAAATTTGTTTCCTTTTTAGAATCTGAAACAGAGAAGAGACTGAATGGATCCAGCCTGCACATTGGCGATATTAGTATCGGATTTAAAAGCAGTTTCCCGCTGGTTGCACTCACCATCGATAGTATATATCTGCGCGACAGCCTCTGGAGCAGACATCATCACGATCTGGTTGCCGCAAACCAGGTATATGCCACAGTAGATCTCTGGCAACTCCTCCGTGGGAAATTATATATTCAGCGTCTTGATCTGGATAAACCGGATATATATTTCTATACCGACAGCCTGGGCTACTCCAACACGTCAGTATTTAAAAAAAGAAGCATATACCGCAGGGACAGTACTGATAACCAGCCCTACCCGATCCTCGAAATCAGCAACGCCAGATTTACAATAGACGAGGGCGTTAAGCATAAATTTTTTGCATTCCGGATACATGATCTGAACTGCCATATCCAGGAACAGGCAAAAAGCCCCGTTCTTACCATCAATTTGAATCTGGATTGCCTGGTTCAGTCAATGACATTCAGGACCGAAAAGGGACCTTTCCTTGAGAATAAATCCGTGATTGGCAAATTCAGGATTTTGTATAACAAAGACGCACAGGAACTTGATTTTAACAGGATCAATCTGGAGGTAGACCATCAGCCTTTTGTATTCACAGGAAAATTTTCTTTCGCGAACAAGGAAACCCCTTTTGTTCTTTCCTGGGAAACCAGAAATTTATCTTTTCGAAAAGCGGCGTCATTTCTTTCTGCAAATCTTCGAAAAACACTGGCACCCTATGATATTGAAGAGGATATCGCAAGTCTCACCGGTAGTCTTGATAATTCCGAAACCCAATACGCCACACCATTGATCCATCTCTGGCTAAAAGTGGAAAATAAAACTGTCAAAAGCCCTTCTTTTACAATCGATAGCGCCTCCTTCACGGCTACCTTCAACAATGAAGCTGTAAAATCCCGGGGACACGAAGATTCCAATACGGTCGTACATTTTTCCCGGCTCCGGGGCTCCTGGGAAAACCTGGATTTCCATTCCGATTCTGTGGAGATTAGTAATCTCATACATCCCAGAATAAAAATGAATGTTGCGTCCGATTTTAATCTGGATATCATAAACCGGTTTCTGCAGGAAAACACTGTGGCTTTTACACGGGGGACGGGGAAAATTGATCTCGCTTACAGCGGATCTCTTGAAAAATTTCACGATGCCTCAAGACTTATAAATGGCAATATCACACTACATGAAGCAGGTATTCACTATGTGCCGGGAAATTTATTATTTATACCGGTCAGTGGCGTCATCCGCTTTACGGGCAGGGATATGACCGTCGACAATCTCGTACTTCATGCAGGCAGTTCAGATATGACGATGAATGGGAAAGTGAAAAGTATTTTTTATTTTTTTAATCAGCTCAACGATAAGTATTCATTCAACTGGAATATCAATTCCAACAGACTGGACCTGGATGATTTCATCAGTCATCTACCGCAGATCAATAAACCTGTGGAAACAAAAAAGAAATCAGCATCTGCCACTTCAGTTTCGGAATATTTCAGCAAACTGACATCAGCTGATTTTAATGTTGGCCTGAAAGTCAATAAACTGATGTATAAAAAACTAATCGGTGATAGTTTACAAGCCAACCTGTCACTCAACAATCAGGCAGTACTTTTCAGGAAGGTCAGCATTCAGCATGTCGGGTATTCGGTCGACGAGGGACTCAAACATAAATTATTTGGGTTTCGGATAAATGAACTGGATTGTGATATCCGGAAAAAAGCAAACAGTCCCGTCCTTTCAATCGATCTAAATCTGGATTGCATGAATCAGGCAATGACCTTTAATTTCGAAAAAGGATCCTTTCTGGAGAACAAATCTGTGATTGGAAAATTCACGGTTTTATATAATAAAGATTCACAGGAACTTGCTTTTGACAGGATCAGTCTGGCGGTAGATCAGCAGCCCTTTCTGTTTACCGGAAAATTCTTTTTTGCAAAAAAAGAAACTCCTTTTCTCCTTTCATGGGATACGAAAAATTTGTCGTTTCGAAAAGCAGTATCGTTTCTTTCGGCAAGTCTTCAAAAAACACTCGCGCCTTATGATATCGCAGATCACATTGCCAGTCTTACTGGCAGTCTGGATAATTCCGAAACCCGATATTCCACACCACTGATCCATTTATGGCTGAACGTGGAAAATAAGAATATTAAAAGTCCCTTTGTTTCAATCGATAACGCCTCTTTTACGGCTACTTTCAACAATGAAGCAGTAAAATCCCGCGGGCATGAAGATTCCAATACGGTTATACATTTTTCACCGCTTTCGGGCGACTGGGAAAATCTGAATTTCCGCTCTGATTCCGTAGTGGTCACCAATCTCATTCATCCCAGAATGAAAATGAATGTCATTTCCGATTTCAAGCTGAATCTGATGAACAGTTTTCTAAAAGAAAACGAACTGGTTTTTACCCGGGGCGTCGGGAAAATAAATCTCGCTTACAGTGGATCGCTTGAAAAATTTTATGACAGTTCGAGACTCTTAACCGGTAGTATTACCCTGCTCGAGGCAGGCCTTCACTATATACCCAGAAATTTACTTTTTACCCCGATGAGTGGTGTGATCCGTTTTACGGGCGAAGATATGAATATCGAAAACCTCGTTCTTCACTCGGGCAGTTCGGACCTGACAATGAACGGAAAAGTGAAAAGTATTTTTTACTTTTTTAATCATCTCCACGAGAAGTATTCGCAGGACTGGATCATCACATCCAACAGGCTGAACCTGGATGACTTCAACGGTTTTCTCCGGCAGCAGACAAACTCCGCGGAAACAGAAAAAAAGAAGTCAGCACCGGAAATGTCGGTATCGGAATATATCAGCAAATTGACATCCGCCGATTTTAATGTCAGCCTGAAAGCCCATCAGCTGATCTATAGAAAATTTATTGTCGACAGTTTACAGGCCACCATCGTGCTGAACAATCATTCTGTGGAATTAAAACATGTAATAATGAAACATGGCTATGGCAGCATGGCAGTACAGGGTTTACTTCAAAACAATACCAACTACAATTTTTTCTCCCTGAATACGCAGCTGCATAATGTAAATGTGAGCAGCCTGTTTTATGCGTTTGATAATTTCGGTATGGAATCCCTGACCGATAAAAATATCCGCGGCAATTTAACAGCAGATATTATTTTGGAAGGCAGGCTAACCCCCGACGCCCGGCTTATAACGGATGGATTTAAAAGCCTGGTAAAATTCAATCTGCAAAATGGTGAACTGATCAATTTTAAACCCATGCAGCAGATTCACGATAAAATTCTGAAAAAAAGGAATTTATCGGATATCCGATTTGCCGATTTACACGACACGCTGGAAGTTCGAGGCGAAAATATTACGATCAACAGGATGGAAATCCGTTCATCCGTTTTAACCCTGTTTGTGAACGGGATTTACAACATGAAAACCGGACCGGATATGAGTATTCAGGTGCCTCTGAGTAACCTGAGAGCAAATAAGGATTCGGTTATTGTGAATAAAGGCATCCGGCACAATCCGGGCATCAGTGTACGTTTGCGTTTGAGAAGAAGTGCCAATGGCAAACTCGATGTGTCCTGGGATCCGTTCGATAAAGCAAACAAGGAAATGATAAAGGATGAACAGCCTGTCTTTTAGGCTGCTGAATCATACCGTCAATTATTTTCATGGATCTTATCATGCAGGTATTTTGTGGTACGCGCATCTTTAATCACACCGCTCCAGTTCATACCAAAACCAAAGTCATATACATGGCCTTCGGTGTCGCGAAAGCATTTCATATCCAATGGCAGATCTTCGGCCTGCGTTTCCACCGTATGCATATCGGCGGGCATTTGAAGTGGCAGCAATGCAGATGGTTCACTGACGCCTGTGAGAATTTCAAGTAACGCCTGATCCTGAACGCCAAACTGGACGAGTAAGGCATTGGTTTTGTCTTCAAATTCGGCAAATACTGTCGGATTATTCATCATAACCGAAACGATAACGGGTTTGCCTTTCACCTTTGCATAAGTATTGAGGACCATGTCCAGATCAGTGGTGTTGATAGCGACAGATGTTTTATTTTTGTAAGAACGGTTTGTAAAACTTTCCAGCGGATCTCCGCCTGCAATGCTGGTCGCACGCGCATCGCTGGCTGTATATGAGCGATACTGAAGACTGATCGGTATATAACCGTTTCCTCCCTGCTTTGCATCCTCCGCGCTGTAGCCACCCTGGGAAGAAGGGCTGTTAATAAACACCAGCGCATAGTCTGCAGAATCGGGATTGTCGGTTACCTGAAAATATTTTTTTACCAGATTTATATTGACAGGATAGTCCAGTTTTTCAGGTATCGGAATCCCCAGAAAATTATGACCGGCAGGTGTAAACTGTTTGGGGACATAAACGATTTTACCTTTTGCAAGCGGTAATACGTGATTGTGATTTTTCAACAGGACAACAGATTTCAACTGAGCCTCATAACCTGCTTTCATAAATGATGGCTGACCCACGACCGATTTTGTTTCTTCTATATTCAGATAAGGATTCTCGAACAAACCAGTCCGGAAAATATTTTTTAAAAGTCGTACGGCAGATTGTTCAAATCGTTTTCTCATAAAATCTTCTCCATGTTCCTTTACACCCATCTGATAGGCCTCCAAAACGGGTGCTGCATCACTGTTACCACCAAATTGATCCACACCGGCCATGAGTGCTTTGTAATGACGGGCTGCAAGGGTTTGCTTTTCTACACCCCAGGATTTTCCGGAGAGAAACTGATCAATGCTTGTCTCATTCGCCGTAACCAGCCAGTCAGTGCACACAACTCCATCGTAATGATATTTTCCCCGCAGCAGATCTCCAATGATATATTGATTGTAGCTGTTGCCAACATTTTCTTTATTTT
>DASXNJ010000306.1:0-6071 GCA_036495145.1 Puia sp. | reverse complement strand
GGACGAAGACGGGTCCTGACTGATTTTCTCAAAAGCCAATGATGGCATAAGGGCGGCAAGTTAACGCTTAACGCCCAACGCTTAAGGCTGAACGCCTAAAGCCTAAAGCCCAACGCTGAACGCTGAACGTCTATTTCTTTTGGTTGCAATCAACAGGGAGTTGATAAAAGAACTATGAGATTAATAACTACTGACACGAAACAGAACTCGTTTAGCGTTAGGCTTTAGGCGTTCAGCGTTCGGCGTTCAGTGTTGGGCGTTCAGCGTTCAGCGTTCAGCTTAAAAACCGTATTTTTACCATCCCTAACTAACCTGTGTTTCGATGTACAAACTCCCTCCCTATCTGTCCTGGAATGAAATTTGGTTTACTTTTTTCTGTCTGATATGCTTCATCCAACTTTTTTATTATGCCTGGTTTTTCATCCGTCTTGCTTTCTATCGCAGACCTGCAAAAGATAAATCGCAACAACATCCTGTTAGTGTAATCATTTGTGCGAGGGATGAAGCGGCCAATCTGGCGGAAAATCTTCCGGGTGCTTTGTCGCAGACCTATCCAAGTACGCATGAAGTAATTGTCGTGAATCATAACAGCCAGGATGATACCCGATATCTGTTGGAGGAATTTAAAAAAACATTTAAGGGATTACATATTGTCAATCTTGAATATGAAGCCAAAGGTATTCCGGGCAAAAAATATCCGCTCAGTATGGGTATCCGTGAGGCAAGGCATGAAGTGCTGGTGTTAACAGACAGCGACTGTTTGCCCGCAAGTGAATTCTGGGTTGAAAAAATGCAGGATGGATATGTCGATGGCACCCAGATCGTGCTCGGATACAGCCCGTACAAGAAAAAATCAGGGATATTAAATAAACTGATCCGGTTTGAAACATTTCATTCGGCCATTCAATATTTGTCATATGCCCTCGCGGGCCAGCCGTATATGGGCGTTGGCAGAAATCTTTCTTATAAGAAAGAGCTTTTTCTTCGAAACAAAGGATTTTCTTCCATCAATCATGTTCCGGGTGGCGACGATGACCTGTTTATCAACAAAGTAGCGACCGCTTCCAATACGCGAATCGTCATTGACCGCGAATCGTTTACTTTTTCTGAATCCAAGAAGACTTTCAAAGATTGGGTTCGGCAAAAAACACGTCATTATACAACCGGTAAATATTATAAAACACGTCATAAATTCCTCCTGGCTCTTTATTCCCTCAGTCACATTTTATTTTACCCTGCGTTTATCCTGAGTCTTATTTATGGTCCCTGGCAGACAACCTTGATCGTATTTCTCGTACGTTTTCTTGTTCAGGGATTCGTTTATTTTCGATGTATGACGAAACTGGGCGAATCGGACCTTTTCCCAATCTGGTGGCTGCTGGACATCTGGATGATTGGATATTATATCATCTTTGCACCATCGTTATGGAAGAAGCCACGAGCGGAATGGAGATAGTCACCCGCTACTTTTCTGATTTTACTTCTGAACAAATTCACCAACTCGGGGTGCTGGAAAAGGTTTATCAAGAATGGAACGCGCAGATCAATGTCATTTCAAGAAAGGATATCGGTAGTCTTTACGAAAAACATGTGCTTCATTCGCTCAGTATCGCTGCCGTTTTTCAGTTTCCACCGGGATCACATGTAATTGATATCGGAACGGGCGGCGGATTCCCCGGTATCCCACTTGCTATTTTTTTCCCTGAAACCAAATTTCAGCTGGTCGACAGCATTGCAAAAAAATTGAAAGTGGTCGATGCAGTCGCCGACGCGTTATCCCTTAAAAATATATGTACAGAACATATCAGGGCCGAGGAAATCAGGGGTAGAAAATTTGATGTCGCCATATCACGTGCAGTCGCGCCACTGAAAGATCTCTGGCATTGGGCAAGGCCCTTGTTGAAACCTCAAAACATTTATCCGACCGAAATAAATACACTTCCGAATGCCAGCGGACTGATTTGTTTAAAGGGAGGTGATCTGGCCGCAGAAATTTCGGAGAGTGGCCGCCGACCCAGAATGTATGACATCTATGATTTATTTCCGGAGGAATCTCTTCGGGAAAAATATATTCTACAGGTCCCTTACGAACGTATCGTTAACTCCTAAGGGATTTCATATTAAAATGCGTTTATCACGCCTGATCCCTGTTTTTTTATTTTACTCATTCGCCTTTTAAAAGGGTGATTTACTCATTTCTGCATTTTCAAACAAACCTATTTTCATTGTCGACAATTGACGAGTCGATGAAATGATTAATAATTGCATTACACTTTAAGATTGAAATATGATAAAAATTACGATAGTTGATGATAATCCGGAAGTCCGGACCGCTTTAGAAAAACTGATAGAAGCAGAAGAAGGATTTGAGATCGCAGGAAGCTACGGAGATCCGCAGGAGGCGATTGTATTGATCCCTTTCATAAAACCAGATGTAGTGCTTTTGGATATTTATCTGGGGAACTGCGAATCAGGTATCGATTGTATCCGGAAACTGAAACCGGATTATCCGGAAATAAAATTCATGATTTGTACCCTGTTTGATTATGACGAAAAAATATTTGAGGCACTATGCGCGGGTGCAAATGGATATATGCTCAAACGAACGGCTCCCGCTGAATTATTGCGCGCATTAAGAGAAGTTCATGATGGCGGAGCTCCGATGAGCGGATTGATCGCCCGGAAGGTAGTGAGTGTATTTCAGGTAAATGATAGTGGCGGCGTTGGATGGAATCCGCTTCACGCCAAAAAAGGAAAAGCCCTGCCCGTTTTGTCGAATCGTGAAAATGAAATCCTTCATCAACTGGCTCTCGGCCTTTTATACAAGGAAATCGCCGCAAATCTTTTTATCAGTTCTGAAACCGTTCGCAAACACGTTTACCATATTTATGAAAAATTACATGTCGGCAATCGTGTAGAAGCGATTAATAAATATTTCAGAAGATCATGAATCAATACTCAGATCGTACATTCTCTTCCGGGATATTTCATTACCACTTCAGTTCCAGTTTATTGTTATTCCGGTTCACATCAGCCATTCGATGGGAGGCATCTATCTCGATGAGTCTCAGATCCGTCAATTTATGGTTCACATCGAATTCATAAGTAGGATTTGTCCACTTCCAGGGCGCGTAAACGAATCGCGGGATGACTTTATTTTCGTCAGGCTTGGCTCCGAACATGGAATACAGCGGAATATAAGCCTGTTCCTTCGATCCGTCGCCGAATTGAAGCATCACATCGATAGGCATTGGTACTTGTCCAAGCATGCGAAGCCGAATTCTGGTTTTTCCATTTACTTCCCATAAACTGTCAATACCATAATCGATTTTCTTTATGCTCTTAACCCAGAAATCCTGATACCAGTCGAGCTGAATATTACTTACTTTTTCGGCGACTCGTATGAAATCATCTGCATTTGGATGTTTAAAGCGCCACTCGCGATAATATTCCAACAAGATCTTGTCCAGATTCTCCTGACCAACGATATATCCCAGCTGCTCCATGAAAACAAGACCTTTATAATAACTCGTTAGTCCATAGCCCGAATTCGAACTGAAATAATCTGCGTAGGTGGTCATCGGTTCCTGGAAATTACTTTTTGCCAGATAAAAATAATTGTTATAGTCTTTTTTAAATGTCTGCTCCGCCGAACTGTCCTTGTTCAGATATCCCCAGTTTCGTGCAGCAGCATACTGTGTGAACCCTTCATCCATCCAGGGATACTTGAGTTCATTGGTGCCCAACATACCCTGATACCAGCTGTGCATCCATTCGTGCATCCAGCCTCCGGCATCTTTCAGCAATGTAGCCATCGGATATTCCATACCGCCATCGCCACCGTGAATAAATGAATATTGCTTGTAGGGATAAGGACCATAAGTCCGTTCCATAAAGGGAAGGGCTTTTTCAGCGGTCGTCAGAATATTCAACCACTTTTCTTCTTTCTCATTCGTTGTTTTATACAGAAGGTGAAGCGTCAGATCGCTGCGTATTTTTTTTGTGACATGCTTAAATTCAGGGTCGGCGGCCCAAACAAAATCATGGACATTTGGCGCATAAAAATGCCAGTTCAGTTTTGCGCCTTCTGGTCTGTTCACTTTCATTCCCTGTGCTTCATAACCATAGCCGATTTCCTGCGGATTTTGCAGGTATCCGGTTCCCCCCAGGATATATGACCGGTCTATATGAATATTTACGTCAAAATCTCCCCATACACCATAAAATTCTCGTCCGACATATGGAGTTGCATGCCAACCCTCATAATCATATTCGCAGATTTTGGGATACCACTGACTCATCGAGTATCGAACTTTGGTGTCGGGATTATCACGGCCACTCCTGCGAATCTGCAACGGCACCTGTGCTTCGAATTCCATTTCAAAATGAACGGTGGTATTGGGTAGAATTGGTTTTGTCAGATTTACTGACAGAATCGTTTCCTGCAATTCAAATGGCTGAGTTACCCCATTCATTTTTAAAGAGATGATTTTCTGATACCCTTCCTGTTCCGGTGTGAGTTGCTGGATGCGGTCAGTAACCCGGGGATCCCAGTCCGGTGCATCATGAATAAGCACTTTTCCCATTTCACGACTTCGGTTATCCATCATACTATTTGGTTGAAATGCATTCCAGTATAAATGGTAAAAAACTTTTCTGAGGGTATCGGGCGAATGATTTGTGTAATCGAGTTGTTGTTTACCGATCAGCCGGTTATTAGCAACATTCATGTCGATATCCATGATATATTTCACGCGTTGTTGCCAGTAACCCGGTTGAGCAGATCCCTTTTGCGTGCAAGCCAGCAGTATCAATAAAAAAAAGACAACATACCATCGTTTTCCAAAAAAGTTCATGTGCGAATTTTTAAATGCTGAATGCTTGCCGCCCGTCGTCCTGTGAGATGACGAAAGCTGGTGATTTAAAAGCGTTTGCTTAGATTTTTGCAAATTTAAAACGGTAAACCCGAAACAGAGACGCCAAAATGTTAAAAGGCCTATCCCTTCCCTTCTACTACGATTACAATTTCACCCTTTACCGGCTTTTCTTTAAAATGAATGCTCACTTCCCCCAGGGAACCGCGAAAATTTTCCTCATATAATTTGCTCAGTTCCCGGCTTACGGAACATTGTCTCGACGCTCCGAAGTATACAATAAGTTCCTCGAGGGTTTTAACAAGTCTTAATGGAGATTCATAAAATACCATTGTCCTTTCTTCAATTGCCAGTTTTTTAAGAATGGTTTGCCGGCCTTTTTTTATGGGAAGAAATCCTTCAAAACAGAACCGGTTCATTGGAAGCCCGCTATTTACCAGAGCGGGTACGAATGCCGTCGCACCGGGCAGGCATTCCACTCTCAGGTTTACACTTATACATTCTCTTACGAGAAGAAATGCCGGATCTGAAACTCCCGGTGTGCCTGCATCTGTCAAAAGTGCCATCACTTTGCCCTGCAACATCTGATCCACCAGATGACGCAACACTTTATGCTCATTGTGCTGATGATAAGGAGTGAGGGGTTTAATGATCTGATAATGATTCAGCAGCTTCAGTGAATTCCTCGTGTCTTCCGCCAATATCAGGTCGGCCTTTTTCAATACCTCGAGCGCGCGGAAAGTAATATCCTGAAGATTGCCTATTGGAGAGGGGACGAGGTAAAGCATAATACAAGTGTGGAAATATGGAAGTGTGGAAATGTGGAAGTGTGGAAATCTTACTCAAATAATATTTATTATTTTCAGTCTTCCACACTCTTAAAGTAGCGTGATCTCAAAATATTCCATCACGGGATTGGCTAAAAGTTTATTACTTGCATTTTCAGCAATCTTCTTTGCTTCATCCGCAGTTGCGGCTTCTACCTGTAGCTGAATGTTTTTACCAATCCGAACATCCTGTATGGTTTTAATACCGAGACTCTGCAGGCCGCTCATTACTGCTTTTCCCTGTGGATCTAATAATTCTTTGAGTGGCATCACTTTTATCTGTACCGAAAAATTCATGCAATCCTGTTTTTGAATGCCAAAGATATGATAATGTAAAAGAGGAAAATAACCGGCACTGCAAGCCAATGCA
>DASXNJ010000305.1:0-6542 GCA_036495145.1 Puia sp. | reverse complement strand
ATGTGCATACGTGGCTGGTAAAGAAGCCGCAGGAAATGCAATCGGCGGACTGAGTGTTGGCGAGCCGGAAGATGAATTGTATTCGATGACGGCGCTCTGCTGCGAAAATCTTCCCGGGGATAAACCGCGCTATCTGATGGGCGTCGGCACACCCTGGAATTTATTGGAGTGCATCAGTCTGGGTGTTGATATGTTTGATTGTGTTATACCAACGCGCAACGGAAGAAACGGAATGTTGTTTACATCAAAGGGAGTTATCAATATCGACAATAAAAAGTGGGAATATGATTTTTCTCCCATCGACGATGGTATCGGTTCTAACTTTAGCAATCGTTACAGTAAGGCCTATCTGCGACATTTATTGAAGAGTAGGGAATTAACAGGGCTGACGATAGCGAGTGTTCATAATCTTTCCTTCTATCTGCATCTCGTCAGTCAGGCACGGGAGCATATTATCGCAGGTGATTTTTCCATTTGGAAATCACAACAGATCGATATTTTAAAACAAAGACTTTAATAATTGTCAATTGACAATTAGTTAGTTTCCTTTCCAAACATTATTTGTCTCGTCAGAATCAGGCAGTCGCTTGTCGGGATCGATGGTCACGCTGTCGAGTTTGCGTGTAGACGGATAAAAGAAGCTCCAATTGCCACCGCGTTGCCAGATTTCCACCGGCAGATTAACCCTTCCTTTCCTGCCACCAACTTCCACAATTTCGACCGTCACCGGCATCGGAAGTTTTTCACGATTTTGTATACTGATCACCGATCCGTTTGCTGGATTATTTTGTGGATATTCCACACCGGATACGGCCTCATCTACCTTCCAGTTATTCATAAACCATCCTCTCCAATACCAGCTGAGATCCTCGCCGCTGCCGTTCTCCATGGCATGAAAGAAATCCCATGGAGTAGGATGCTTATAAGCCCAGCTCCGGATATAATAGCGGAAGGCTGAATCAAACCGGGCTTCTCCTAAAATATCGTATCTCAGTAGCTCCAGTCCCATTCCGGGTTTGTCGTATGCGTTTGCACCGAGGTACCGCGCGTTTGTCACTTCCGGACTTGTCATGATCGCCTCTGCATTGGGTTGGAAAAAACGTGCTGCGCGTTCGCGATAACGTGGCTTAGTTAAAAATTCACCCTTGTTGAAATCACTATCGGTTACTGAATTGATAAAAGTATTGAAACCTTCATCCATCCAGGGGTATTTTCTTTCGTTACTTCCCACAATCATTGGAAACCAGGTATGACCAAATTCATGGCTGGTTACATCCCATAATTCTTTTCCTTTCGAAATCAATAAACAGAACACAATACCCGGATACTCCATGCCGCTGACAGCCCCGGCCACATTTACCGCATTTGGATATGGATAGGGAAACCACCTGCCTGAATAACTTTCGATACATCCTTTTGTGAATTCTGTCGCCCGCTTCCAGCCCTGGGGATCTCCGGCAGATTCAACCGGATAAACCGACATGGCCAGCGATTTTTTTCCTTCAGGCAGATTGATCCGGGCAGCATCCCAGATAAATCCGGCAGAGGAGGAAAATGCCACATCTCTTGCACGGTGGCACTTGAAATGCCAAACAAGTTTATCCTTGGCTGTCCGGCCTGTTTTCTTTTTTACTTCATCTTCTGTCCGGATCAGCACGGTTTTGTCGCTGTTACGGGCAAGATCCAGTCGTTTGATCTGTTCTGCTGTTAATACTTCAGTTGGATTTACCAGTTCACCGGAAGCCACCACGAGTTGTTCACCCGAAGTGGTAATACTGAAATCATAATCACCATATTCGAGATAAAATTCTCCGGCACCAATATAAGGGTTGCTGTTCCATCCGAGCACATTGTCATACACACACATGCGCGGATACCATTGAGCGATGGTGTAGATCCATCCGTTCGCTGTTTCGATGCGTCCCATTCTGTCTGTGCCCTTTTCAGGAATGCCAAAACTGTATGCAATACTTATAGTCAGCGAATCACCATTCGACTTCAGATTCTCAGGAAGAAAAATCTGCATGCGGGTATCATTGATCTGGAAGTGTATGTTTTCCTCTCTG
Organism: Puia sp.; assembly: GCA_036495145.1. GTDB lineage: Bacteria > Bacteroidota > Bacteroidia > Chitinophagales > Chitinophagaceae > Puia. Next base: position 4,476 of record DASXNJ010000305.1, on the reverse strand, counting down.
CCCTGATATTTTACAGATACAGATTGTATTTTATATCCTCCTTCAAAACCGGGATTCGCATAACGGCCACCCTCAATTGTAGTTGTTGCCTCTCCGCGGGAATCTGATTTATAAATATTCTGGTCCAGCTGCAGCCATAAAAAGGATAACGGTTCCGGACTGTTATTTTTATAATTGATCAGCACATTTCCGGATATCTGTTGATTTATATCATCCAGTGTAACCTGAATATTGTAATTGGCTTCGTTCTGCCAGTACTTTGGGCCGGGTGTACCGGCTGCGGTTCTGACTTCATCTCCAAATGCTGGATAAAAAATGGGTGCAAAAGCTTCATGCTGATCATAATTTAAAGCCGCTTGCGAAAACGATACATTGGAAAAACATAAACTACAGGCCAGCAAGCACCATATTTTCTTAACAAACATTTAAAAGGATTTAGGCCTGCGAAGATAGATGGTAAAGTCCTTTTAAAACCTTTAAAATGTGACGGGTGGTTAAAGGCGGATAAGCTAATTTGCAGACCTGAACGCATGAAAAAACTCGACTGGTACATACTTAAGAAATTTCTGACCACATTTGTGTTCACTATGCTCTTAATCACTGTAATAGCAGTCGTGATCGACACGAGTGAAAAGGCAGATGATTTTGTTAAATCGGGGTTAAGCTCCTGGGAGCTGGTTACACATTATTTTATCGGCTTCATTCCCTTCATCATGTCCATGATCTTTCCCCTCATGGTCTTTATTGCGGCGATTTACTTCAGTTCAAAGATGGCGGCCCAGTCGGAATTTGTTGCTATCCTCGCTGGCGGCGTTCGTTATAACCGGATGCTCAGGCCTTTTCTTGTCGGAGCCATTGTACTGGGTGTATTTTTCTGGTTCGCCAGCCAGTACTGGGTTCCCAAGGCGAATGAAATACGAACCGATTTTCAGTCAACCTATATCGATCCGCATAGCTCTTATAACGGGGATCCCTACCGGACGAATAATTTCTATTTAAGGGTGAATGCTGAAACATACGTGGGGTTACGATATTATGATACGGCAAGAAAAACAGCCGGTGCTTTTTTTCTGTCCAAAATAAAAAACAATAAAATTTACTATAACCTGAGGGCTGAAAGTATTCGTTGGGATACGGCAAAAAAAAACTGGATGCTGACGAATGCCATTGAACACACGAATGAGGGATTAAAGGAAACGGCCAGGCTGATCCCTTCCATGAATATAAATCTGAATGTGAAACCGGAAGAATTGCGAAGAGATGAATATCTCAAGGATAAATTCACCACGCCGGAATTAAAACGGTTTATAAAAATGGAAGAAATCCGCGGCTCTGAGGGCCTGAGTACATATAAGGAGGAGAGATACCACCGTGATGCAACACCCTTTTCTGTAATTATTTTAACCATGATCGCAGCCGTCATCGCAACAAGAAAAGTGAGAGGAGGAAGTGGGGTTCTGTTGGCCGCGGGATTAGTGATGGCTGCAGTATTCGTGATCATGGATAAGTTTTCCGTCACCTTTGCCACGAAGGGCAACTTCTCACCCATGCTCGCGGCCTGGATGCCCAATATCATTTTTAGTTTTGTGGCCGCCTGGCTTTATTGGAAAGCCCCTAAATAAGAAAGGAACCCGGAAGATCCGAATAATCGGATCCAATGATTTGTTCCTCCAGCTATCATGATTTAACTTTAGCCACTTAACCAGATCATCTTTTAAACGCACGTCATGCCCATTAAAGAAAGGTTTAAAATCAAAGCGGATATTCTCAGTGCAGAGATAAAAGATATCCTGAAAGAACACGGCTCCAGAAAAATCGGAGAAGTAATGTTATCCCAGATTTACAGCGGCATGCGCGGTATGACCGGACTGGTTACTGAAACTTCATTATTGGATCCGAAGGAGGGAATTCGTTTTCGCGGTTATTCCATACCTGAACTACAGGAGAAACTGCCTCATTCGGCAGGATGCGGAGAACCATTGCCGGAAGGTTTATTCTACCTGATGCTGTTGGGAGAACTTCCTGAAGAAAAAGATGTGCAGGAACTTTCGGCCAACTGGCAACGTCGGAGTCATGTACCTAATTACGTTTTTGATGCCATTGAAGCGTTACCTGTTTCGTCGCATCCTATGACCCAGTTTGTGGTTGCCATCATGGCTTTGCAAACAGAAAGCGTGTTTGCAAAGAAATATGCCGAGGGCATGAATAAAAAAGACTACTGGGAATACACATTTGACGATTGCATGAACCTGATTGCACGTCTGCCAAGAGTAGCCGCATATATCTACCGGCGTAAATATAAAAACGGAGATCATATTCAGCCAAACGGATTGCTTGACTGGTCGAGCAATTTTGCCCATATGCTGGGTTATAAGGATGAAACTTTTCATGAACTCATGCGGCTATATATGACCATACATGCGGATCATGAAGGTGGTAATGTAAGTGCTCACACAACACATCTCGTTGGTTCGGCCCTGAGTGATCCCTATCTGAGTTTTGCCGCCGGCATGAATGGGCTCGCCGGGCCCCTGCATGGCCTCGCAAACCAGGAAGTGATCAAATGGATCCTTGAACTTCGTGAGGAATTGAAGACAGAACTCCCCACCAAAGAACAAATAGTTGCCTATGTGAAAAAAACATTGAGTGAGGGAAAGGTTGTTCCGGGTTACGGCCATGCGGTTCTACGAAAAACAGATCCGCGATTTACCGCCCAGATGGAGTTTGGTAAAAAACATTTGCCGAACGACGCATTGGTAAAAACCGTCTGGAATATCTACGAAGCCGTTCCTCCCGTGTTGCAATCGATGGGGAAAATAAAAAACCCCTGGCCGAACGTGGATGCACATAGCGGAGCATTGCTGGTACATTTTGGATTGAAAGAATACGAATTCTATACGGTTTTGTTTGGCGTCAGCCGTTCCCTGGGTGTTCTTGCAAGCCTTTGCTGGGATCGCGCCCTGGGTTATTCACTTGAAAGACCCAAGTCGGTGACAACAGAAAATGTGAAGGGATGGCTAGCGGGGAAAGAAGAAATTTGGGGAGAGTGATTTTAGTGTGGCGAAGGTGGAAGAGTAGAGAATGAAGAAGGTGAGAGTTGAAAAAGTAAATGACAGGGTGGAAGTGTTTTTTGGAAAAGCCGATGTTGTTAACTCTGTCCGAAATCCCGCATTAATTGTTTTTTACAAATAGTTGTGAAATACCCTTACCCGACATTTCACATCTGCAAATTGTCATTTGCAAATTCAACTTTGAATTTTTACATTCACTACACTTACACATCCGCCACACTACTACTGTAGTGCCTGAAGAATATCATTTAAAATATCATCCCTGTGTTCGAGTCCGCATGAAATGCGTATAAGCCCGGGCGTTATATTTACAAGAAGCCGTTCCTGCTCGGTGAGTTTGGCGTGTGTGGTACTCGCCGGATGCGAAGCGATGCTGCGGGTATCGCCCAGATTCGCAGTGCGCGACAGCATTTTTAAATTGTCGAGAAACTTTCTGCCGCTTTCCAGACCGCCTTTTAATTCAAAACAAAAAAGACCGCCGCCATTTTTCATTTGTTTTTTTGCAATGGCATATTGCGGATGGGATTTTAGGAATGGATACTTCAGACGGCTGATGGCAGAATGATTTTCCAATTTTTCAGCGAGATAATGAGCATTCGAAGCATGACGTTCCATACGAACTTCAAGAGTTTCAAGGCTTCGGCTGAGAACCCACGCATTAAAAGGGGACAAGGAGGGCCCTGTACTGCGGCAGAAAAGATAAATCTCATGTATCAGTTTCTCGCTGCCCAGAACAATCCCTCCCAGTACGCGACCCTGTCCGTCAAGCCATTTGGTAGCGGAATGCAAAACCAGATCTGCGCCGAACTCAACGGGCAACTGACCAATGGGCGTTGCGAAACAATTGTCAACGCAATAAATCAATCCATTTTTTTTTGCCAGGTCGCCGACGCTTTGGAGGTCAATCAGATCCAGACCAGGATTGGTGGGCGTTTCGAGATAAATCATTTTGGTATTCTTCCGAATGGCTGCCTCCCAGGAGGCCATATCGCCGGTTGGCACATAGGTATATTCTATCCCGTACCTCGGGAGAATTTTGGTAATAACCGTATGGGTGCTTCCAAAAATGGCATTGCAGGAAATCAAATGATCACCAGTCTTCAGAAAGCTGAGAAAGGTTGCAAATACGGCACTCATGCCCGAGGCCGTGGCAAATCCCGACTCCATACCCTCGAGCACGCACATACGGTCTGTAAATTCCTGTACCGTGGGGTTTGAGAACCGGCTATAAATATTATCATCGGTTTCATCTGCAAATGCAGCGCGCATTTCTTCCGCATTATCGAAACTGAAACTGCTCGTGAGAAAAATCGGAGAGGAATGTTCCATCTCATTGGTTTGCTCAATGCGCGTACGTATCATTTTGGACACAGGGTGTAAGGACATATTTAATTTGTTTAGGATA
>DASXNJ010000304.1:0-3350 GCA_036495145.1 Puia sp. | reverse complement strand
CGCATTTCTTCCGCATTATCGAAACTGAAACTGCTCGTGAGAAAAATCGGAGAGGAATGTTCCATCTCATTGGTTTGCTCAATGCGCGTACGTATCATTTTGGACACAGGGTGTAAGGACATATTTAATTTGTTTAGGATATGATTTTTGTTTCCCAGTCAATTTTGCAACCTGCATCTCTTAACGTGGCGGCAACTGAACAATACTTTTCGATGGAAAGTGCACAGGCTCTTTGGGCTTTCTCCGGATCGACCGGCCCCTTCAATTCAAAAATAATTTTAATATATTTCCATTTTGTGGCTTCTTTGCCTTCTTCTCTTTCTCCATCGATCAAAATCCGGAAGCCTTCCACCATCTGCTTCTGCTTCTTTAAAATTGAAACGATATCGATTCCACTGCAGCTCCCAAGCCCCATTAAAAGCATCTGCATGGGACGGATGCCGAAATCAAGACCGCCACTTTCCGGACTTGAATCCATTTTAACGGTGTGGCCACTGGCATCTTTTCCTTGAAATCCGTAATCGTTGCTAACCCGGAGAACTTCAACATGGATCATAAAAAGATTTTTGCAAAGGTAATTCATGCATGTACTTATTTTGCATCCATAAATTTTGAATTGGCAGCATGGAGGAATTTCACAGGTATCAGCCGTTTCCACTGGAAAACGGCCAGGTTTTACCGGATATCCGGATAGGTTATCACACCTATGGCAATCTGAATGCGACGGGAGACAATGTTGTATGGATTTGCCATGCACTCACAGCGAATTCAGATGTCATACGCTGGTGGCCGGGTATGGTGGGTGATCATCGATACGTGGATCCTGAAAAGCATTTTATTGTTTGTGCCAATATCATCGGATCCTGTTATGGCAGCTCCGGTCCTCTGACGGAAGATCCGGCTACGGGCAACAAGTATTACAGCAGCTTTCCGCAGGTTACCATCCGGGACATGGTAAAAGCACATATCCTTTTACGCAAGTATCTGGGCATAAAAAAAATTCATCTTCTCATGGGCGGAAGTATGGGTGGTTACCAGGCATTGGAATGGGCGCTTATGGAACCTGCTATCATTCAGGATCTTTTTCTCATTGCCACTTCTGCCGCAGAAAGCGCCTGGGGTATCGCTGTTCACACTTCGCAGCGACTGTCAATTGAAGCGGATTCAACCTGGTTAAACCGACAGACTGATGCAGGAACTATAGGTCTGCGGGCAGCCAGGGGAATCGGGATCCTCACTTATCGCAATTATGCCATCATGAAAGAAAAACAATCGGATCCGGAAATAAATAAACTGGATAATTACCGGGCTTCCTCTTATATCTCTTATCAGGGAAATAAACTCTCCCGTCGTTTTAACGCCTTCAGCTACTGGTTGCTGACCAAGGCAATGGACAGTCACAATATTGCCCGGAATCGCGGCGGAGATCTCAAAAAGGTACTGGCCTCAATGCCTCAGCGCACTTTGATAGTTGGTATTACCAGTGATATTCTTTGCCCGCTTGCCGAGCAGCAATTCCTCACTGTCAATATGCCGAACAGCACGCTGATTACGATCGACTCCCTCTATGGGCACGATGGATTTATGGTGGAAACGGAAAGGATCGGGCATTGCCTGAAGGAGTGGATGACTTAGCAATTATTAATTAAGACTTAGTCTTCCCTGATAGTATTCCAGGATTTTTGTCCTGAAAATATAATTGTAACGGGCGGCGCTGAGATTTGTATTGGCGCGGTCGAAGTTGTTTTTCGCAATTACATAATCCACCGAAGTAATCACACCGGCATTAAAACGGATCTCTGCAGTACGGAAAGATTCTCCGTAGGCATGAACCTGGTCAACGTAACCCTTATATTGCCCATAGGCGGAGCGCAGATTCTGCCAGGCCTGCTCCACCAGCTGTTGCAGCTGATTGCGGGACGCATTTGAAAGCACCTTTGCGTTTTCGTAATTAAGCTTGGCAGTTTTTACGTTATTCCTTGCAGATAAATAATTAAGGATCGGAATATTTAACTGCAAACCGACCGTCTGAAAACGATTGTTTTTTACCTGGTCTCCAAAGGAAGATTTTTGTGTTGCCAGCCCGGTGGTGTAAACATCCACATTTGGTGTGCCGGGTACGTAGTAGCCGGTTTGTTGTGGAAATTCCGAACCCGGAATAGTGGTGGTGGCAATACTTGAATAATTTGAGTTCAGATTACCAAATAAATAGAGCGTGGGGAATAATTTACCCCTGGCAACGGCGATGCTTTTGTGAAACGATTGCACACGCAGATCCGTGGCCTTGATATTCGGGATCACCTGCAGCGCTGTTTGAAATATACTATCTGAAGAAGTACGCAGTTCACTCACATCGGCATTCATGTTGACCGCTTCATAGGTAGCTTCTTTTTGATATGGTACATTGAGCACATTGAACAAGTTAACCTTTGAAGTTTCCAATGCGTTGACGGCATTGACCTCATTCACCTGGTCGCTCGCATATTGTCCTTTCAAATCATATAATGTGGCAGGTGGAATGGCGCCTTCCTGATTCTGAATTTCAAGCCGTGCCACTTGTGCAGAATCTACGGAAGCCTGGCTACGTGCAATATCCAATAATTCCTGGTTGCTCAATACCGTGAGATAGGAGAGGATCACGCTGAGGGTTATATTATCTTTCTGCTGTTGCAGGTCCATCTTGCTGGCATTGTAAAAAAGACGGTTTTGTTTTATAGCATTTTGATAAGACAACCCGTTAAACAAAACCAGGTTACCGTTCAACTGATAGCTACCCGATCCATTTTCAACATCCACGTATGCGTTGTTTACATTACTGATGCTGCGGCCATAGTTATTTTGCTGCGAAATCGTACCGTTAATCTGTGGAAGTAAATTATCTTTTGCCTGCTTGTAAGCGACGCCATTCTGATCGAGCTGGATCTGACTTTGCTGAATCTGCAAATTATTGGTGATGGCCAGATCAACACATTGTTTTATGGTCAGATATTTCGTGCTATCCTGCCCGTACCCGTTATAATGAAGAACAAGGGAGAGAAAAAAAATCCAACTACTGTACCGCTTCATCATTTCAACTTTTAGTTTGTTTCCTTTTTTTCGATCCGGCCATCGAGCAGGTGAATAATATGTTTTCCGTAGGCGGCGTTTTTTTCTGAATGGGTTACCTGGATAATGGTTACTCCATCCTGTTTATTTAGTGTTGTAAACAGTTCCATGATTTCTTCACCCTGTTTTGAATTCAGATTACCTGTGGGTTCATCTGCCAGAATCAATTTGGGTTTGGCCACCAGGGCACGCGCTATACCGACCAGCTGTTGCTGACCTCCGGAAAGTTGTGTTGGAAATAAATC
>DASXNJ010000303.1:0-9833 GCA_036495145.1 Puia sp. | reverse complement strand
CGGATTTCTGCCCTCGCTAAAATTGGGGACGCACTCGATAATGGGTGTCATATACCTGAATTGAAACGCCAATGTTAAGGAAAGAAAATCAATCCGTTTCGGAAAGCTGTCTCCGGGGCCGTACAAAATCAAGAGGCTTATTCAAAAAATAACGACCCAGGATTCCGAGAAATTCAGGATAATCCCCAAGCTGTACTCCACGTGACCTTACGGCTACAATGAAAGCCAGTGAAAAGCTGACCAGGAAATTTAAGAATCCGATCGCCAGCACACCTATAAATATGATGATCAGATAAGTGACCGGAACATTTCTGATACCCAGCCCATATAAAGCAATCGACACATTGCCCGCGGAGATTGTGATATGACGTATATCAAAAGGTATTCCGATGATTTTACTTACAATTGAAGACATACCGAGCATAAAACCAAGAGCAATGTTTCCAATAATAGCACCCGCGTTTTTCTCTATAAATTTTGCCCTTCGCGATCTTTTTCCAGGCGACGCTCCTGCAAGCCACCAGGGATGATTCTTTATTCTTTCGCCGATATGGCCGTAAAGAATTTTATTCTGAACATAACCTGCAATGATGCCGCTCAAAAAAAGAAAAACACCGGTGTTACAGGCATATAATAATGAAAGACTATGCCATGGATGCTGGCTTTCCAGCATGGCCATTGCCTTATCCCCTTCCAGAATTTTTGTTTTTGTAATCAGGTCATATATCCATGCAAGAAGGAAGCTGCCAGGGAAAACAAATAACAGGTTGCCGATGAATGACGCAATCTGACTTCTTGAGACCCTGGCAACTGTAACAGCCAGATTATACAAATTCGGTTTATAGGTATTTCCCTTGGTGTCCAGTGAGCTGGCCACAGCACTTGCTGTAAATGCCGGTTGTTTGGTGGCCAGCGTGGAGCCGGTTGAATCTATAGCTAAAAAGCCAATGCTGTAATTCATGCTATAAGCAAAGCCATGCCAGAAAATAGGTAGTTCTACAGCGGTTAGCAGGTTTTTAAAAATTGATATGAATGCCGTAATGCCGCCTCCTTTCATCGCACTCCACAACATCTGGTTGTATTCCTTTTTTGTAGAAGTGATATAATGACTTCCTTTCGACCCCTTGTGTTCTGCTATCTGATAAGCAACATATCCCAGAGATTGGGAAAGAAATGCACGGATACTGTTTTTTGTGTTTTCATTTTTTACAAGCATTTTAAAAAATGAAATAAAATTGTCTGAATTAAACTTCGAGTTCCCGTCCAGTATATCCGTTATCAATTCCACCCGTCCCAGTTTATTACTGAGGATTAATAAAATATAAGTCTGGTGAATACTGGTTCCGCTATTGGAATGGTTTTGCCGTATAAACTCGATAGAGTCAATACCGCGCCGGGCCAGCGATTGTAGTCTCTCTCCTGCATCACTCACTTCGGAGTCGTCGTCAGCGATAAATGCCTTCTCTATTTTCCCGATCATCTCTGTTTGGTAGAGAAAAGGATTTTCATCAATATTTCCGGAAACCAGATGTTGCCTTACGTCTTTCTCCAATCCCAGATTGGCAACCTGCACACTCAGAATTTTTAGCGATTGCATCAGCTGTAAAAGAATATGTTTATCATCGACCGAAAATGTCAGTCCAATATTTTCAAAGAAACGTTTCCATTGAACATGAGGAATCGCTTTCACCCACTGATAATCGTTCGAATGATAAAAAACTCTGTTGATTACATACAGGAAATCATTTTCATTTTGTAGCGCCGGTATCATTTTGTGTCGGAGACGACCAAAAAATTCCTGCCAGAAACCATTGGCCATCGGAATTCCGCTTTCGGTAAGTGCGGATGTCAGATCCGTGTGAACAAATTGTGATAGAAGGGCATTGTGAAGATTGAATAATAATATCGGGTGTTCGTCCATCTCCAGCAGAAGGACCTGAAGATTTTTAGCAGGATCTTTTTTTTCATCTGTTGGCCTGATCGCCGAGAAAAATGAAATAAGGAATTCCAGCCCCGCTTTTTTATCATTGATATGAATTACGGTGCTGCGCCTCTTGACTGATTCAATAAAATTGGCCGGTTTTTTTTTACGGGGAAGGATAAAGGACATAAATGCTTGCATAATACCCAATATACAAAGCTTAGACGACGAAACGACCCCGTAATATTACTTTATCAATAAGATTAGTTCCGAAACGATATGGCAGATAGGCCAGTGAAGAAACTGGTTTCGTAATAATCAGACTCGCTATTTTGCCTGTGGCAATGCTGCCATGTGAATTGCCCAGGCCCATTGCATAGGCACCGTTTGTGGTCGCGGCATTCCAGGCTTCTTCCGGCAACAATTTCATTTGAATACAGGCCAGCGACACGACCAGATTCATATCACCGGTTGGCGAAGATCCCGGATTGTAGTCTGATGCCAATGCGATCGCCGCGCCGGATTCCAACAAATGTCTGGCAGGTGGAAATGGCATCCGAAGAAAAAAAGCGGCTGCCGGAAGTAAAGTGCAGATTCCTTTCCATCCTTCTTTTTTTATTTTATCAATATCACCGGGAGGCATTACTTCCAGATGATCCATTGACAATGCATTTAATCTGATGCCTGTTTCCAAACCACCAATCGTGTGAATCTGATTTACATGCATTTTTGCCTGTAATCCGAATTGCATTCCTGCCTTTAGGATAATTTCGGATTCTTCGGGATTGAAAAACCCTGTTTCACAAAAAACATCAATATAGTCTGCGAGTTTTTCTTTTGCGATGACTGGCAGCATTTCATCAGTGATCATCCTGATATAAGCTGCGTGATCTTCCCGGAATTTCATGGGATAAGTATGTGCCCCAAGAAAAGTAGATCGTATTTCAACGGATGATTTTTCCTTCAGCCGGCGAATAACCCGCAACATTTTCAATTCACCTGCTACTGACAATCCATAACCGCTTTTAATTTCAACCGCACCGGTTCCCAGTTTCGAAATTTCTTCCAGTCTGTTCCAGGATATCCTGAATAATTCGTCTTCCGGAGTATCATTTAATTTCTGAACACTATTTAATATTCCACCACCCTTTCTATTGATTTCCTCATAACTGATTCCGCGGATCTTGTCAACAAATTCCTGTTCACGGCTTCCGGCAAATACGAGATGGGTATGACTGTCACACCAGGCGGGCATTACCAGCCTGTCACTACAATCTATTTGGTCAGTAGGAGGATTGGGCAAATCATTTTTCAGGCTATCCATTTTGCCATAGCCGGCAATTTCATTTCCCTCGATTAATAACCATGCATTTGTGATTGCCGGGAGTAGAGCCATTTCATTGCCATAAAGCGGGCCGCTGTCTTCCCGGACATTTACGAGTTGTTTGATATTTGTCAGCAGTTTATTCTGCATCATAATCCAAGTTTGAAATCCGCCTTTGTTTTTTCCGCCAGTTCATAACCAGCATCAGCATGACGGATCACGCCCAGACCCGGATCGTTACGCAGTACCCGTGATAGACGGGCTGCCGCAGCATCTGTTCCGTCAGCAACGATTACCATACCCGCGTGTATACTGTATCCCATTCCGACTCCGCCTCCATGATGGAGGCTCACCCAACTGGCCCCTCCCGCTGTGTTTACCAGTGCATTCAAAATGGGCCAGTCTGCTACAGCATCACTCCCATCCAACATTGCCTCCGTTTCCCGATTGGGCGAAGCAACGGAACCGGTATCCAGGTGATCTCTGCCAATGACGATCGGTGCGTTTACTTTTTTTGTTCGGACAAGCTCGTTGAAAGCCAGACCGGCTTTTTCCCTTTCTCCCTGTCCAAGCCAGCAGATCCGCGCGGGTAAACCCTGAAATGCGATTTTTTCTTTCGCCAGCTTCAGCCAGCGTTGCATAGAATGATTTTCAGGGAATAATCTGACCATAAGTTCGTCAGTGACTGCAATATCCTGGGGATTTCCACTGAGAGCCGCCCAACGGAAAGGACCTTTACCTTCACAAAAAAGCGGACGAATATAAGCCGGAACGAATCCTGGAAAATCAAATGCATTTTGAAGTCCCTTTTCGTGCGCCCGTGCCCGTAAATTATTTCCGTAGTCGAATGTAACCGCCCCTTTTTTTTGCAGTTCAAGCATCTTTTCCACATGCAATTTCATAGACTCATATGCCAGCTCCAGATATTTATCAGGATTTGATTCCCTTAAAATTTTTGCTGCTTCCAAAGAAACCTGATGTGGCCAGTAGCCGATCAAAGGATCGTGGGCAGAAGTCTGGTCAGTCAGGGTGTCCGGAATGATATCTCTTTCTATTAATCTTTCAAGCAAATCCACGGCATTACAATGAACGCCGATGGAAAGGGCCTCTTTATTTTTTTTTGCCTGCAATGCCCGATCGATGGCTTCATCAATATCCTGCACTGCGAGATCCAGGTATTTTGTTTCAATTCTTTTTTTTATTCTCCACCATTCCACTTCGGCAATCAGTGCCACGCCTTCATTCATGGTGATGGCCAGTGGCTGCGCACCGCCCATTCCACCCAGGCCGGCCGTGACATTTAATGTGCCGCGAAGGGTGCCGTGGAATTGCTTATCAGCTGCGGCAGCATAGGTTTCGAAAGTCCCCTGCACAATTCCCTGGGAGCCTATATAGATCCATGAACCGGCGGTCATCTGACCATACATCATCAGTCCTTTTTTTTCGAGTTCATCGAAATGTTCCCAAGTCGCCCATTTGGGAACCAGCTGGGAATTGGATATCAGGACCCTTGGCGCGTCCGGATGAGTTTTCATCCTGGCCACCGGCTTACCACTCTGTATGAGAAGTGTTTCATCATTCTCAAGAATTTTAAGATTGGCCAGGATATCATCGAGTGCCTGAAAATTCCGCGCTGCCTTTCCCCTTCCGCCGTAAACAATCAAATCGTCGGGACGTTCCGCTACTTCGGGATTCAGATTATTTAATAACATGCGATAAGCTGCCTCCTGAATCCAACCCTTGCAATTCAATACAGACCCGACAGGCGTCTTGTATTTGATCGGGTCGTATCGTGTAATTGTCTGTTGCATATTTCATAAATTAAAGTGCATCTGGTTTATCATAAAAGTTCCTGCTCAAATTTAGCAATGAATCATCGTAGTGATGTCGGAGAATCGGAGCCGCTGTCATACTCTGAAATAAATTGAAAATAAAATCCCGCTTAATGATTAATTCAGCGCAAATTCTTCGTAATTCTTATTGAGCTCAGTCCCCTGAGAAACTGCAAAAGAATCTGCTGCGCGAATAAAACTGAATGATTCAATCATCGACTTTATTTTTCGGATATCATCGGCGAATATTCTGTCCTCATTGGCGAACTTAACCTGTTGCCTTACAAAATCATGTACATATTCCAGAATGGAACTGCTTTTCAGAGGTCTTCGGAATTCGATCGCCTGGCAGGCTGTCAATAATTCAATCGCCAGTATATATTCCAGATTTTCCAACACCATTTCCAGTTTGCGGCCGCTGATACTTCCCATACTTACATGATCTTCCTGTCCCAGGGAAGTTGGAATGCTATCCGCGCTGGCGGGAAAACAAAGTGTTTTATTTTCTGTGACAAGTGCTGCCGTCGTATACTGTGGAATCATAAATCCACTATTCAAACCCACATCATTCATTAATAAAAGCGGAAGACCCCATTTCCCTTCCAGTAACAAATAACATCTGCGGTCCGATATGTTCCCCGCTTCAGACGCAGCGATGGTAGCATAATCCAATGGAATGGCCAGCGGCTGCCCATGAAAATTCCCACCACTGAGGGTATCATCGGCAGAAAAAATCAACGGATTATCAGTTACTGAATTCAGTTCTATACCGGTTAGTTCTTTTAAATGAAGCCACGCATTCCGGCTTGCACCATGCACCTGTGGCATACAGCGCAGTGAATAAGGATCCTGCACCCGTCCGCAATCGATATGGCTTTGCATTATTTCTGATCCGGAAAGAAGTTTACGCAAACGCTGGGCGACCAGTTGATTTCCCTTGTATGGCCTTAGTGCATGCAATCTTTCGTCAAAGGGCGATTTGGTTCCGGTCAGGGCTTCCAGACTCATTGCTCCGATCAAATCAGCCGATTCCAGACAAAAATGCATTCTTTGTAAATTGGCAACGGCATAGGCAAGTATAAATTGAGTACCATTGATCAGGGCAAGACCTTCTTTTGGGCCAAGTTGCAATGGTCTGAGTCCCCTTTCAGACAGGACATCAGCACTGGCAGATATTTTTCCTTTTACCCAGACCTCACCCAAACCAATGAGCGGAAGAAAAAGATGGGCCAGTGGTGCCAGGTCTCCGGAAGCACCGACAGAACCTTTTTCCGGAACCACGGGACAAATATCCTGATCTATAAACCAGCAGATCCTTTCCAGTGTTTCAACCTGTACGCCGGAATACCCCTGTGCCAGCGAATGAACTTTGGTAATCATCATGATCTTTGACAGAAAAGAACTGATCGGTTTCCCGACACCCACACTATGACTTTGTAATATCTTGTGCTGGAGTGTTCGGGTGTCTTCAGCCGATATATGTGTATTGGCTAAAACGCCAAAACCCGTATTGATCCCGTATACTGTTTTATTATCGGAAACAATATCAGACACATATTGCTGGCTTCTCCGGATTTTGGTCAGCGTTTCTTCTGATAAAACACCCTGGATTGTTCCTTCAGCCAGCTGAACGACCTTTAATATCGTGAGTTGTTCATTTCCATACCTAAATTCCATGTTCATTGAAAGAGATTCTTTTTTTATCGGGTATTACCGGATGGAAAATTAGGTGATAAAATGAAATAAAAAACCCGGTTAGAAACCGGGTTTGAAATTTCTTAACCGTGATGTTTATATATTTCGTAAACAACCACCAGTTTAGGTCGTTTGGTGGGATCGGCTACTTTGCAACTGGCAAATGACATACTTCGGTAAATCTCTTCTGTTTTACCCTGAAGCGCGAACCCGTAGTTGTTGTTATTTAAAAGATCGTTTACCAGCGCTGTTACATCAATATTCAGTGCATCATTATTCCAAATAGTTGTGGAAGCAGGGATAGATGCCTCATTCAATTCAACGGATGTTGGTCTTGAATTCCAGGAAACGGAATCAGGGTTCCAGTCAGTTGTCAAACGTTGTATCCAAACTGAATTATCGATTCCGACAGAATTGCCCTGCGGAGCAGCTGTACCAACACTGATGCCGTAAAGCGAAAGTTTAGCCGATATAATCGTAGCACTGTCGGGCATTCCGTCCAATGCGATAAATTTAAGGTAAGTTCTGGCGACACCTGTGCCGCCTCCCTGCGTGCCGTAAGTCCAGGTTCCTACGTTTATATCCGGATTGGAGTTAAGATTGAAAGTAGCATAGAGATCACTTGTGACAAGAGTATTCTGACCTTCATCCGGACCCGGTTGAGAGGTGAGGGTAATTGTCAGCGTGTCACCGTGATATAATGTATCTATTTTGTTTAGCGTGTCGGTTTTATGTATTGTAACCGTATCTATTTTATGCAGGGTCACAGTATCATGTATCGTTTGGGTTGTTTTTGTGCATTTGGTCATGCTGAACATGATAAGCATACCACAGCACATTATTACGATGAAGGGTTTCATTCCGGAATGTTTTAAGTATTTAGAGTAAAAATATAGCTATAAGTATGAATTTCAAATAGACAGACCCTCTGAATGTACGATCTTTTTGAAAAGGATCTTATTCATTTACAGCGCTTTATAAAAATAAGGCCTGTTTGCAAGTATATGGGGAGTTTTTGACCATAAATAAATCACATTCCGGCTGAAACCTCTCATGTCGCTGAGGCTATAAGATCTGAGAGATTTTGGGAGAAATAAAGATATTAAAACCCCCAAAAGGAATATTGGTATAGTTATGCTGTAGACACATAAATCAAACAAAAACCAAAATATCCCGTATTGCTTTCTAATCCTTACCAGATTCGAAATAATAATTTGTTTCCCCTTTTTATCATACAGATTGTAATATCCCTTACCCACTGAAGAAAATGCTTCGTTTGAAGAGATACCCTGCAGGTGAAATACTTTCACGTTCCCGAACAGGCAAAGTTTCCCGGTTTTTTTTAATCTTGCGCACCACTCGGCTTCCTCGGCATATAAAAAGAAGTCCTCATCCATCAAACCCGCTCTTATGATAGCCGATCGTTTAACCATTAGAAACGCTCCATTAATCCAATCCACTTCTGTCAATGAATTTGAATCAGCTACATGAGGCGCCTTAACGGAAAACAGATTTCCGAGGGCCTTTATAAATTTCCCGGTATAGGGTAATGGAAGAAGATAATTAAGTCCGCCAGGTACAAAGTAGTTGCCTGAAATCTGAGGGGAAGAATCCTCATTTAGGAGCTGAACCCCGCAAGCGACATAAGCTGAAGCAGAGAACTGGTGATAGCAGTTATCAAGAGAATTTGAAGGAATTATGGTATCCGGGTTTAACAATAAAATAGTGTCCGCTCTGGCCTGCCTGATGCCCGCATTGTTGGCACGTGCGAATCCGGCATTGTAACGCATGTCAATCCATCGGATTTCCGGAAATTCAGAAACCAGCGGGTTTACTTCACCCTGCAGATCATCATTGTTGACGACAATGATTTCAAAGAAAATGGATGGTTTGGATGCATAAATGGAATGAATGCAATTCCGGATCAATCCGACACTTTTATAATTTATAATGATAACGGATAAATTAATCACTGGTCAGTTTAGGGTAATGAATGGCATAATGTACTGTCATTAAGAATTTAGAGATGAAACCTGTTTTTAAAACGGCCCTGGGTATCCATGAATGAAACCTGATCATCGACTCGATTACCGTCGGAATCATGCCCTGATATCCTGATTCCCTGATCTTGCCAATTGTCCTGATGTCTAAATTCCTTAGAAATCTCCAATATGCATCATAAACAATGATGTTCCTTAGGCTCGGAATCCCGATTTTACTAAGCAAATAAAGATTTTCCGGTATTTCCACACTCGGATTTCTGAATACCTGTTTAGTCACCTGGTCTTCTCCCAGTCCAACAGCGATCAGGTTCCTGGCGATCAATACGGGCTTGTTATTCCGCAGAAACCGGATATAGAAATCAATATCAACCAGCCATTTAAAGGTGGAATCGTAGGATAAACCCGGGATATTTTTGTGCAGTGTGACACTGGGAGGCCCAATACGGTTGCTTGATAACAAAGTCTTAGGATCCCGCTCAAGTCTGTTTAACCATGGACCGGATAAATGAACCTCAGAACTCATATTTCTGCTATTATCCAGAAAGACATTTGTGTATTCGGAGAAGAAGAAAATCCTGCCCGGATTTAGAAGAATGGCAGTCTCAAAGTCCTTTAAAGCATGGGAAGTCAAAAACCAGTCATCATCATGCATGAGCTTTATCCAGGCGCCCGATGCCCGGCGGATACTTTCATTCCAGTTTTCCGGGGTGCCCAGCTTTTTCTCATTTTTAAAATAACGGATAGCAGTTGAAAGTGAATGCGAACGGCATAAATCGGCAACTTCCTCATCCGTGCTGTCGTCGGTTACAACGACTTCAAAGTGGCGATATGTCTGGATTTCTATCGAATCCAACAGTCTTTTGAGAAAAGACACCCTTTTATATGCCGGTATGCAAATTGAAATAAAGACCGCCTCTTCCATCCGGCAAAAATAGGTTCATGTGGATAAATGATATATAAATTAATAAACCCTTATCAATTTATAGCACGAATATTGTTTGTAAGAATTTAATTCTTCCAGTTATGCTTGTACAATTCAATCGTAATATCCAGTTTAC
>DASXNJ010000302.1:0-2263 GCA_036495145.1 Puia sp. | reverse complement strand
TCTCTTGCGTCAGGAAATTGAATAATCCCATTTTAAAAGGTCAGATTTATATTCTGTTACGATGCATGCAAAATTGACGGAAATAATCGGAATTAACAAAGTGAACATTAATCTCCGTCATCCTGCACTGAACGCTATTTTTACAAGGATATTTCTTAAAATCAACAGTTTATTATGAAGTAAATAGCAAATATATTTCCATTTCCTGTTCAAAAGACGGAATTTACCCGTTATAGGAATTCATACCCGATATCTCTTCGGAAATACATCCCATCAAAATCAATATGGGTCAATACTGTCATTGACTTGCGGATGGCGTCCTGCAGCGAATCCGCGTAAGAAGTTACACAGAGTACACGGCCACCATTCGTAACTACCTTGCCATTGCCGATCTGGGTACCGGAATGAAATACAAGGCTATCCTCATATTTTTCATCAAGCCCGGTAATGACAAAACCCGTTTCATAACTCCCCGGGTAACCACGACTTACCGCTACCATAGTCGCAGCTGCACGGGGATCTATCTGAATTGCTTTTTCATTCAGCTTTTTGTCAGCCACCGCCTGCAATAAGTCCACCAGGTCGTTTTTAAGTCGTGGTATCACAACTTCTGTTTCAGGATCACCCATTCGGCAATTATATTCGATTACCATGGGTTCTTCACCCACTTTGATCAGACCAATAAAAATGAAACCGCGGTATTCGATGCCATCTTCCTTCAGACCTTTTATCGTCGGATCGATGATTCTTTCCTTCACTTTCAACATAAACCGGGAATCAGCAAATGGAACAGGACTCACAGCTCCCATGCCACCTGTATTTGGTCCCTTGTCTCCTTCCCCGATTTTTTTATAATCTTTTGCTTCCGGCAGCAGTACATAATGATCCCCGTCTGTAAGTACGAAAACCGAAAGTTCAATGCCATCCAGGAATTCCTCCACAACAATCCTGTGTCCTGCTTCTCCAAACTTATCCTGTTGAAGCATGAGTTCGAATTCTGCCATCGCTTCAATATGACTCTGGCAGATAATAACGCCTTTACCCGCTGCAAGGCCGTCGGCTTTTAAAACTATAGGCAAACTGTGCTTTTTCACATATTCAGTCCCGTCGGAAAAATGATCTGCATCAAATTCTTTGTATGCGGCTGTAGGAATACCATGTCTCATCATAAACTGTTTGGAAAAAGCCTTGCTGCCCTCCAATCGCGCAGCGGATGCATTCGGACCAATTACAGGAATATGACTGAGCGACCTGTCACTTAAGAAATGATCCACAATGCCCTTTACCAGCGGCTCTTCCGGCCCTACAAGTACCATGTTGATATCATTATCCAGACAAGCTTTACCGACGGCGAAAAAATCCGTCGGATCCAGTTGCAAATTCTTGCCAAATGCCGATGTGCCTGCATTGCCCGGAGCTATAAATAAAGCGGTGCATGATTTACTCTCTGAAATCTTCCAGGCCAGGGCATGTTCCCTTCCTCCTCCTCCAAGTAATAAAATGTGCATGGGTTGTTTTGATTAGGCTCGAAATTCACGATTCATACTCATAATTGAAAAATAATTTTGCAAATGTGGAAATCACTTCTGCTTTTTGGTGGATAAATTAATCTTACTTTAGGCGACTCATTTATTTTTTTTACCGAAACCAGAAACACATGAATACTGCGCTGCCCCCGAAAGGTCATCCCCGTGGATTATATGTATTGTTTTTTACCGAAATGTGGGAGCGGTTTGGTTATTACCTGATGGTTGGCATTCTCTATCTCTTCCTGCATGATACCGTCGCTAACGGCGGCCGGGGTATGGATGTGAGCATGGCAGCAGATATCACCGGATCCTATATTGCGCTGGTTTATCTTACTCCTTTTCTCGGAGGTCTGATAGCCGACAGATATATCGGTTACCGGGTGTCGATTTTTTTTGGAGGTTCATTAATGGCTTTGGGATATTTCCTGATGTCTGTGCCTAATAGTGGCGGCCTTTTATATGGAGCACTCGCTTGTGTAATCGTTGGCAATGGATTTTTTAAACCCAATATCAGTACCCTGCTTGGTAACATTTACAATAGAGAAGATCTAAAACCAAAAAAGGATGTCGCCTACAATATTTTTTACATGGGGATCAATATCGGTGCCTTTGTCTGCAATTTTGTGGCCGCTTTCCTTCGAATTAATTATTCGTGGGGATATGCGTTTGCAGCCGCCGGATTCGGGATGGTACTGTCAATTATCATCTTCGCTTCCGGGCAGAAATATGTAAAG
>DASXNJ010000301.1:0-1810 GCA_036495145.1 Puia sp. | reverse complement strand
ATGATGGAAAACGAACCGATCAGTGAACAGGGTGCAACCGCTGAAATAGAGAGATACATCGCTATACCGGGTCAGGCTTTGAGTTACAAAACGGGTGCGATGTTAATCCGCGAATTGAGAACGCGTTATACAAACGAATTAGGAAACAAATTTAATATCGCATCATTCCATGATGAAGTTCTCAGCGATGGATGTCTGCCCCTGGAAATATTTCAAAGAAAAATGAATGTCTGGGAAATGGATCAGTAAATCCTTAGTTTACCAGCTTCATAAATCGGCAATACATTTGCCAGGTTTGGTTCCAGACAGTAACGTATATCTTTTTCCAGTCCATACGCCATCAGGCGTTTGTAATGGGAAGCATTATTTTCATTCATAAATCCAAATAAATCGCCGCCCGCTTTCTCAAGAAGATTTGCAGCCACATGTGAAGCATCACATTCAATATTAAAATGATCCCGGATTTTTGAAATAACCGCACCTGCAAATAATGTATCTTCTATATTGATCCGGTCTTTCCAGGCCGCGCAGGCGAGGATGACATTATTTTTCTGATGAATCAGATAATCAGTTACAGCGTTCAGATTAGCGAAGGAACCCGTTACTATTTCCCGGGCACCTTTATCCAGCGCCATATGCAAAAGACGGGTACCATTGGTTGTAGTAAGTACCAGAATTTTACCCTTTATAAATTCACGGTTATATTCAAAAGGTGAATTTCCATAACTCAGACCTTCAGCAATCTTTCCATCTCTTTCTCCGGCTGTGATGCAGTTTATCTGACGACCCAGTTCGATACATTTCGCAACACTGTCAACCGGAACAATATGTTTGGCGCCGTTGTGTAAAGCCGTGGCAATCGTGGAAGTGGCACGCAACACGTCAATGATCACAACGGTTGCCTGTGAAACATTATACAAATGCAATAAAGCGGGGGAAAGGGAGGTATATAAAAACGGTTTGGTACTTAGCATCTGTGAAAATAAGTTCAATAATTAATCGTCTCTTTACCCGGGATGAGAAGTTGTATTAAGACAGAAACGGAAGTTTGATAACACGGGCCTGTAAAAGTTTATCACGGACTTTAATATAAATTTTTGCGTCCACGTTTGAAAAAGTATCCCGTACATAACCCAGTCCGATGGCCTTGTTCAGGGATGGTGACTGTGTGCCGGATGTGACTTCTCCAATCGTAGCTCCCGAAAAATCCTTAATCTCATATCCATGGCGGGGAATGCCTTTCTCCAGCAATTCAAATCCAACCAGCTTTTTTTGGATTCCCTTTTTCTTTTTTTCTTCTATCACTTCGCGGCCCACAAAAGGTTTTGAAAATCGCGTGATCCATCCCAATCCTGCTTCGAGCGGAGAAGTTTCGTCGTTAATATCATTTCCATATAAACAATAACCCATTTCCAGCCGGAGAGTATCGCGGGCAGCCAGACCTGCGGGTTTTATTCCAAATGATTTCCCGGCTTCGAAAATAGATTCCCATATTTTATCGGCCGAATTATTTTTGTCTTCAAAATAAATTTCAACCCCACCGGCTCCCGTATAACCGGTTGCACTGATCAAAACATTATCCACGCCGGCGAGCCTGCCCTTTACAAAATTGTAATATTTCAGATTCATCAGATCCATGGATGTCAGGGGTTGTAAAATTTTTGTTGCATTGGGACCCTGAACGGCGAGCAAACATGTTTTGGAGGAAATGTCTTCCAACTTAACCTCAGTATTATTTTTTTTGATCCAGTTCCAGTCTTTTTCAATGTTAGCCGCATTCACCACAAGCATGTATACTTCATTCTTTTTT
>DASXNJ010000300.1:0-6435 GCA_036495145.1 Puia sp. | reverse complement strand
TTAATTTTTGAAACCGTGCGCCGCCACGGAAAATGCCTGGTGCTGACCGAAGAAGCGCAGAATAATTCTTTTGCGGAAGCTTTAGCCGCGCGCATTTCCAAAGCCTGTTTCAAATCACTGGATGCTGCGGTCGAAGTATTGGGTGCAATGAATGTTCCTGCCATTCCTATGAATGTTATTTTGGAGAACGAAGTTTTGCCCAATGCCGTTAAAGTGGAATCTGCGTTAAGAAACTTATTATCTAATTAGTGTGGTGAGTGTGGAAGAGTAGAAAATGTAGTAATTCAAAATTAAATTTGCAAATGACAATTTGCAAATATGAAATTTGGCATTCTTATAAACGGATATCAATTTAAGAGCATATGATTATTTTGGGATGATTGCAATCAATTGATTCTTGCCGTTCATTGAGTCCTGACAATGCCCGTTGATTATTTTTAAACCAGTAGGTGTTCCTGATTATAATAACGTTCATCGAAGAGTAAGATTGAACGTCTGGTCGTTTGTCTGCTGAATAATTGAATTCAAATCCCACATTTCTAAATTGTCATTTGCAAATTTAATTTTGAATTACTCCATTTTCTACTCTTCCACACTCACCACACTAATCTTTCTTTATCCTGAACGCCGGCGCAATATAATCTTCGGGTAAATGGTCAGCGGGAACTGTGGATTTATTCCCATCCCGTATGTACTTATAATGAGCGGACATGATTTCAACGCCGGCTTCATTAAACTTGTCCTGAATATTCTGATGAAGAAGAGAGTAAGTAATATGCTGCATATTGGCAACGCGGGTGTAGGCATTGATCTGATAACTAACATAAAAATCATCCAGACTGGTCTGCAAAACGAAAGGTGCCGGATCCTTGTCGATCAAATCCGTTGCCAGCGCAGCTTTAATCAGTAAATCATGGATCTGTCTCCAGGGATTCTCATAACCAATAGTCACCGTAGTATGTAGGATCAAACCATTTTCTTTCGCTTCTGCACTGAAATTTATCGTGTGACTGCCCATCACGGTGGAATTCGGGATCGACACGATTTCATTTTTAATGGTTGTAAGTCGCGTAACCAACAACGATTTTTCGACGACATCTCCGATAACGTCACCGATTTTCACCCGGTCGCCAATCTTATAGGCACGCATATAAGTTAAAACCAGGCCCGCAACCACATTACTCAAAGCACCAGCAGATCCAAAAGTGAATAACACACCCAGGAAAACAGATACGCCTTTGAAGATCTGGGAATCTGATCCTGGCAGATAAGGGAAAATGACGATGAGGGCAAAAGCAAATATCAGGACACGAATAATCTGGAAAGTCGGATTCGCCCAGTCAACATAGAAGCCGGGAATTTTTAATGCACCTCTCGCAATTTCGTTTTTGAAATAAAATAATATTCGCAACAGGTACCTGAAAAATATAAGTAGCACGATGATAGTAAAAAAATTGGGCAGATAATCCCAGATAGAAACCAGAATATGTTTTACAGGATTGAGAAAGTAGGAAATTAATTGTCCGGCAAGACCACCCGTCCAGGGAAAAATACCAAAAAGGACCGGCAGGGCAATAGATATTAAAATGAGTATAATGACCCATTTCACGATGTTGATCAGTGAAAAAATCACTTTCAACTGGCGATTGGTATCCAGAAATTCATAATTTCGGATTCTGAATCCTCTCAGTTTATTGCCGCGTTGTTTTTCTATATTATTTTTTAATCTTTTGAATAGTCTGCTAATAAAAAAAATAATCAGAATGAGTACCGCCAGTACCAACAAAGCCAATGAAAATTCCTTAATCAGCGTTGACCAGCTATGAGCATCCTTATATGCAATAATGGCTTTGGCAACGCGGGTTCTGTAATCTTCAGCCAGACTCTCTTTCGTTGTATTCATCCAGATCGCATCCGTTTCAGAATTGCTGATCACTACTTCATCTTTATAACTGACATCCACCGTCACGTCAGACGGTACTACGATTAAAGAATCCGGCCGATAAAAATAATCCTCAGCGAGCTTGTCGATTCGTTCGGAAAAAACGCTTGCACGTAGTTTGGCAGAGGAGCCGCCCAGTTTGGCAAACACGTAGAACAGGGTATCGTTTGAAAGGACAACCGGAAATCCGGTAATGATTGACCGTAGGGAATCGATTTTTAATTTCTGCTGAACTCTGCGGATAGAATCTTTAATGATAATCTGGTCCTTTTCGGAAGAGAGTGCTTTCTTTTTTGCGTTATCCTTCGACCCGAGTTGCAGCAATTCATTTTGCAATTCAAGGAGTCGTAAGGAATCACTCAATTGATCTTCTTTGATGAATTGCAATTCATCCGATTGTTGGGAGAGGATCTGGTTTTTTTCCGAATCTGCTTTCGTTTCATAGTGCGGAATTTGCTTTTTGGGATTCTTTCCGGCCTGTGCATACATCAGGTCTTCGCTGGAAAATATCAGCAGGAGAATAGAAAAAATGATCGTGAGAATCCGCTTCATTCTTTATTTTATATGCATAATTCCTGACTAGGGTTGGTAGCTGAAACTGGCTTTCTGGTTTCCAATCATCAGGTCGAAATTTCCTGCTTCCGTAACCGTCTTTAGTTCTGCATTCACAAATGCCAGATCAGCTGCTGTAAGGGTGAATGAAACTGTTTGGGTTTCACCGGCCTTCAGGTCGATTTTCTTAAATGCCCGCAACCTTTGCATGTTGGGTGTTATACTCGCATATTGCTGGTGGCTGTACAATTCAACCGAATGTTTTCCGTCTCTTGCACCGGCATTCGTCACCGGGATTGTTATTGTCAGGCTGCTTTTGCCCGTCAATGTAGATGAACTCAGGCTAATAGGTCCATACGTAAACTGGGTATAACTCAAACCCCAGCCAAACGGAAAGAGCGGATTGTATCCGTCCCAGGTCATGTCTGCATTAAAAATCTCACGCACGTCTTCCGTGTGTTTCCGGTCATACAAAACAATTTCGCCCGAGTAGCGCGGATAAGAATATGGAAGAATGCCGCCGGGATTATAATCACCAAAGAGTACATCGGCAATCGCTTCTGCGGTTTTCTTTCCGGACCAGTAGGCCATGAGTATGCCATTCATGGATGGTTCGATGGATGTTATTAATCGTGGCCGGCCTTCTGTCAAAACAAGGATGACGGGCTTGCCGGTGGCAGCGGCCGTGCGTGCAAGCGCCATCTGATTTTCGGGTAAGGCCAGGTCGCGTATATTTCCCGGACTTTCTGCATATGCATTTTCACCCAGGCATAATACGATGACATCTGCATCCTGGGCAGCAGATTTTAATCTTGCTGTATCAAAGTTCTGTGCATTGTCAAATCCTTTTGTACTCAGCACGATTGCTTTTCCGCCCGTTTTTTCTGCGATGGTTTGTCCGATTGTTTTACTGTCGGCGGGATACCATTGTTCCTGATTTCCCTGCCAGGTATAAGACCAGGCTCCATTCAAGGGTGCGATGCTGCTTGCGGAGGGACCGGCTACCAAAACCTTTTTATCTTTTGAAATTGGCAGAATATTATTTTGATTTTTCAGGAGGGTCATGGCTTCCTGCGCAGCCTGAAGTGCGGCCTGCTGATATTCCGGCCGGCCGAAATTTGCCAGCGAGGCAGGTTCCGGATAAGGATTATCAAAAAGGCCCAGACTGTATTTCAACAGGAGAATTCGTTTTACAGCGTCGTTGATTCTGCTGACGGAAACTTCATTTTTTTGCACGGCTTCTTTCAGCAGATCAAAAAAAGAATAATCCATGGGCACCATACTCATATCGATGCCTGCATTGATGGCCATAACCACGGCCTGCCGCGGACTATTGGCAACCAGATGCCGGGTATGCAGACGAATGATGTCTTCCCAATCGGTCACAATAACGCCCTGAAATCCCATTTCAGTTCTCAATACATCTGTCAGTAAATATTTACTCGCATGAACAGGTACGCCGTTGATCTCTCCGGAATTGATCATGATCGTTGCGGCACCGGCCTTGATGGCTTCGCGGAACTGGGGTAGAAAATATTCACGTAATTCAATTTCGGGAATATAAGACGGGCTGCGGTCCTTACCTGAACGCGGAGCGGAATAGGCGAGATAATGTTTCATACAGGCAGCTACTCCCGTCGGGTTTGTTAATCCGTCAGCCTGGTAGGCGCGCACCGCAGCAGTACCCATTGTTTTGCCGATGTACACGTCTTCACCGAATGTTTCGGGGAATCTTGACCAGAGTGGCTGCCGTCCGCAATCCAGCACCGGTGCGAATTCCCAGCGAACGCCCGAGGCGCGTAGTTCATTGGCCGTGATGTGAGCTGCCATGGCAACCAGGTCAGGGTTACGCGTTGCGGCCATGGCAATATTCTGTGGAAATAAAGTTGAATTGAGTGTATAGGTTTGTCCGTGCATTCCGTCGAGACCGTAGATCACCGGAATTTTTAAACGCGACTTTTTTGCTTCGTCCTGTATTTCGGTCTGTATGGCCCTCCATTTTTCAACCGGCAATGCATGGGCGGTCGTATTCAAAATGGATCCTACTTTATAATCCAGTATCGCGTGTCTGAGTGCTTCCGGATCCAGCGAGCCGTCTTCATTTCCGCCGCCGCCTTTGGCGACGACACCCAGAGATACCTGGGTCATCTGCCCGATTTTTTCATCCAGCGTCATATCGCTGATCAGCTGGTCAACCTTTTTGTTGATCTCCGGCGTTTGTGCATGCAGGTTAGTAAAGAAATATAGCAGCAGAACGGTGGCTGACAATCTTTTGAATGGCATATGCAGTTGATTTATTAAGGAACACTAAGATAACTGGATTCGCCAGAATCCATATCAGATTTATTCGTCCCTTACCAGCCGGGCATGCAGGTTTTTAAGGGTCGCGGCAGGATCGGAACTCAGACCCGGATGTACTTTTGAACATTGCAGTACGGTGCTGCGGGTAGCTGTTAACCAGCGAAACCGTGAGCCCATATCAAGCCTGCCAATTGGTCCCGCATGCGGACCACCCTTGCAGATTTCGCAGAATGCAGAAAGATGTTTTTTTATTTCGGTCATTTCCAGACCCGGAGAAAGTGCACGCAGTCTTTCTTCATCCAAAGTAAAAGAAGCATCCAGATATGCCAGGGACTGGCAATAGATGATCACACCCACATTCATGAATTCTTCCCTTTCCACTTTGGGAACAACGCGTATCACTGCATATTCAAACGAGTGCTGCTCTTGCATTTTGTGCTTCTTTTATAAAAATTTTTGATGCGCCCAGGCGGATTTGCAGGAACCTGTAATAAATATCCCGCGCCTGATCAGGCGGCGGTCCGTCTTTATCAAACCATTCATCCGGGACCAGGTTTACAATCGCTTTTAATTTTGCAGAACTCAGGATAGACCGGAAGTTTTCATCCGTTTCTTCCAGCATATCGGCATAAGGAAGCAGCACATGATTTTTTACCTGCGGGAACGCGTTTTCTGCTTTCAGTTCCCAGTTCTCCGGTGAATAATGAAAATATAAAGAAGCGCCATGATCAATCAGCCAGAGCTCTGTGTTCCAGACAAGCATATTGGTGTTGTTGGAAGTGCGATCAACATTCGTAAGAAAACAATCCAGCCACACGATCTCAGAAGCCATCCGCAGACTTACAGGCGTTACAATCGGATCAAAACTGATAGCGCCGGAAAGATAATGAAGACCCAGATTCAGTCCGACGCTTGCCTTTAGCAAATCCTGTATTTCTTCATCGGGCTCTGTGCGTCCAAAGGCTGAATCGAGCTGGGCGAATACAATCTCCGGAACGTGCAATCCGAGTGTCCTGGCAATTTCTCCGCCAATCAATTCTGCTATCAGTGACTTGCTGCCCTGTCCTGCCCCGCGAAATTTGATCACATATAAAAATCCATCATCCGCTTCTGCAATCGCGGGTAGCGATCCTCCTTCGCGTAAGGGGGTAATATATCTCGTTACCTGTACTTGCCGGATTTCAGGATGAGGGGCGCGCAATTTTTAAATTATTTAGTTCAAAGCTAATTGTTAAAGAGCAAAATACTGCAGCAGCTGATCCACTGAATGCCGCAGCCTTCCGGGAACGGTACAATCATCCGAAAAATATTATCTTAGACGCTGTGAAAAAAATAATCATTTACATTGCTGTTCCGCTACTCTTATTTCTCGGCTTCAGCAGTTATTCCTATATAAAAAATTATCACAAAAAGACCGTGTTCAACCGTTTGTACAGAGAAGGTTTGAAACCCGTCCTGGACAAAGGGAACCAGTTCAATCCACAGGCGGAATTAAATTTTTATGATTCACTCGTTAAACAGCCCATGCCGCAGGAGCAGCTGTTTGTGATTTTTGCCTACAGGGCGTTTGCGTTACTGAAACTGGGAAAAGAAAAAGAGGCTGCAGAAATATTGGAAAATATTTATCAGGTAAGAGGAGG
>DASXNJ010000299.1:0-2619 GCA_036495145.1 Puia sp. | reverse complement strand
TCAACCGAAACCTGGGGTATTTTTTTCAGGATATCCGTTGCCACGCCGCCCTGCGAAGTCAGGTCTTTTTCAACATTGAATACCGTTTTGTCTATGCGGTTATCGATCGGTATCGTCGGAGCGAGTACAGTCACTGTTTCTAAACCGGAAACCGATTTGGACAGCGGGATCCTGCCAAGATTCACAGCGCCGCTCCCCGATGGTATTTCCCTCGTTGTATGAAATGAATGATAGCCGATCGACTCGATGAGCAAGTCATATTTGCCGGCTTTCGGAACCTTCAACGTTACTTTACCATGTGCGTCACTCACGGCACCGTCGACAATGGTTTTGGTGCCGGCCTGGTAAATCGTGAGACTCGCATATTCGATGGAAGATCCGGACAGGGAATCCTGTATAACGGCTGTTAATTTATGTGTTTGATCCTGCGCGTTTCCTGCCATACTGCACCGGATTAACAAGAAAATGATTACTCCGATTCGTAAGCGCATGTTCCGTCAACATTTTAGGGTAGTGATACTGATGAACCTCATCTAAGACGGGTCGAAAGTACGGTCCAATTCTGTAGAGAGTCTGGAGTTCATCAGATACCATCCATATGATCTGTTAACGCATTCAAAAAAGAAATGATATCGTGCATTTCCGGTCGCATCTTTCATGACCAGGTTAACGGATCCGTTGTTTGGCTCCGGAGCCGGTTTGCCGTTTACTGGAAAGAGTATTATTTGGGCTACAGACTGTCCACAGATTTGATGACTATTTTTGGCTCTTCGTAATGAATATAAAGAGACTGTCCTGCTGTTTTGGGTTGATTTTACCATCGCTGATTTCAAATGGTCAGTATTCCAGCCAAAAAATAGCGCCCTATTGGAAAACGGATAGTATTATACCCTCTCCAAAATTTCCATTGGAGCATTTTATCGTTCCTATTGCGCTCGTTACGTACGGATTTATCGCGCTAAATAATGACGCCCTGCGCGACCTGGATGAGAATACACAGGAGGAAATCTGGTCGGATCACCCGCATAATCATACGACTATCGATAACTACCTTCAATTCGTGCCGGCAGCGATGGTTTATGGTTTAAACATCGCAGGTATTCATGGTGAACACAATTTGCTGGACAGGACTTCCCTTTTTGTAATGTCAAACATTTTCCTGAACATCACCGTGAGTTCTTTAAAATCCATCACCATGCGATTACGACCAGACAGCTCAGATTATCTTTCCTTCCCTTCCGGCCATACAGCCGAAGCGTTTGCAAACGCCGAGTTTCTTCGGTTGGAATACAGGCATAAATCAATTTGGTATGGTATAGCTGGTTATGTTGTCGCCGGGTTTACCGGATATCTGAGGATGTACAATAACAAACACTATCTAAGTGAAGTCCTCGCCGGAGCCGGTATTGGCATTCTTTCCACCGACCTGTCTTACTGGCTATATCCTAAAGTCAAGGGAATGTTTGTAAAGCATGGAGTGAAAAATGCCATGGTCCTTCCGTTTTACCAGCGGAGTGTTGCCGGATTGTCGCTGAGTTATCAGTTACCATAAAATGAAGCAATGAATATATGTTCCATTCCATCGCATTATTCCTGGTTAGTCCGGATAAGATTTAATAATTGAAAAGTTGAAGTACAGGGACAAATTGATATGGCTCATTGTTGCGTCAACCATCGTAAGAGTGCTGGTTTCTGCCAGCATGGAACTGGGTAATACAGAAGTTTATTACTGGGTATTTTCATCACATCTGCAATGGAATTATTTTGATCATCCTCCGATGGTTGCCTGGCTGATCAGACTGACAACAATCAATCATTTATTTCACAGTGAACTTGCCGTTCGTGCAGGCGCCATCATTAGCTCGGGATTATGTACTTATCTGATTTTCAAAACAGGCGAAGTCATTCATGATCAGCAAACCGGTTGGTATGCAGCAGTCCTTTATACCGCCGGTTTTTACAGCAGTATTGCCGTGGGCGCTTTTATTCTTCCCGACAGTCCGCAGATGGTATTTTGGCTTATCAGTATTCTGATTCTTATCAAGATTCTGCGTTTACCCGGCGGCGATAAAAGGGAAAATATTTTATGGTGCCTGTTTGGCATCAGTGCGGGGCTGTGTATCATGAGTAAGGTACACGGAATATTTCTTTGGATGGGTGTTATTTTATTTGCTATTTTATTCAGACGAACCTGGTTAAATAAACCCTGGATATATCTGTCAGCGCTGATAACCTGTGTCATCATCTCTCCCATCATAATCTGGAATATCCAACACGATTATGCGACAGTTTTCTTTCACGGAGGCAGGATTTCCATAGTTGGATTTGGCATCGACATATCCAGATTTTTAAAGCAGCTGATCGCCATCATTCTCATTTGTAATCCGGTCAATTTTTTTCTTGTTTTTACTGGTTTGAGAAAATTTGCAAGCGGAAAATTAAACGATTTCAGGTCCGATATCCTTTTGCTGTTATGCTGCAGTTTGCCTCTGATCATAATACTTTTATTTGTTTCCCTTTTCAGAGAAGTCTACCCTCACTGGCCGGGGCCGGCTTTTTGTGTATTACTCATTTTACCCGCACTTTATTACAGTCAGAAATATCAGGAAAAGAAAAATA
>DASXNJ010000298.1:0-4931 GCA_036495145.1 Puia sp. | reverse complement strand
AGTCAGCTTGTATTTTTATCATTTAATTTTTTATTTAAGTATGAACATTTATGTTTCAAATTTAAGCTTCAACGTAACTGACGAAGACTTAAACGAGTATTTTGCAGAGTACGGTGAAGTTTCATCTGCTAAAGTTATTCTCGACAAATTCACTCAGAAATCACGTGGATTTGCATTTGTTGAAATGGCAGACGACGAGGCTGCTAAGAAAGCAATCGCAGAATTGGACGGCGCTTCTGTTGATGGAAGGACCATCAACGTTTCAGTAGCTAAACCCCGCGAAGAACGCACTGGCGGAGCTGGTGGTGGAAACAGAAGCGGTGGCGGTGGTAATTTCCAGAAAAGAAATAACTACAGTAATAGCAGATATTAATCGCCTTTTATTGAGAAAGCCCCCACTTAAAGCGGGGGCTTTTCTATTTCTGGCATTTTAGTATTTTATCGCTGCCAGTTGCCCTTATGCCATTTATAACCTTTCTTGTTATTTTCCCAATACCCTGATTTCCATGCTCTGCCTTCTCTGGGTTGCTGCCAGGATCCCTCCCGCCAGTGATAATTGTTACCGGAATATTCCCATTCACCGTCGACCCACACATAACCGGGGCCAGGTGAGACAGGTCTGACATAAATGACATCGGCTGGTCTTTCTGTAACATAACCTGCCGTGCATCCCGCCAAGACTATACAGGATAATATGCTTAACGCCAACAGATAATTTTTCATTTTTAACTGTTTTTTTCATATAATGGCAAAAGCCATTCCATTGAAAGAGCCGTTATTATGTTGTAATTTGCAGGAACTTTATTTTCAATGATAACCGAAACCCCCATCTCATCCGCTCCCCTCACTGCAAAGGATTTTGTAACCGATCAGGAAGTTCGCTGGTGCCCCGGATGCGGCGATTATATCGTATTAGCCCAGGTACAAAGAGTGATGCCTTTAATTGGCATTCCCCGGGAGAATATTGTGTTTATTTCCGGAATCGGCTGCAGCAGCCGCTTTCCGTATTATATGAATACCTATGGGATGCACTCTATTCACGGAAGGGCAACTGCCATAGCTTCCGGTTTGAAAGCAACCAGGCCTGAGCTTAGCGTTTGGATCGTAACAGGTGACGGAGATTCACTTAGCATAGGTGGAAATCATACTATCCATCTGCTCCGGAGAAATTTTGATGTTAACATATTGTTATTCAACAATCAAATTTACGGTCTCACAAAAGGACAATATTCCCCGACTTCCGAAACAGATAAAGTAACCAAATCCACACCCGTGGGTAGCATTGACCACCCTTTTAATCCGTTGGCACTTGCCATGGGAGCTGATGCCAGCTTCATTGCGCGTACCATGGACAGGGATCCGAAACATCTGCAACAGATGCTGATGCGGAGTCACCAGCACAAGGGTTCATCCTTTCTTGAAATCTATCAGAACTGTAACATTTTTAACGACGGTGCGTTCGAATTATTTACAGAGAAAAATTCAAAGCCGGATGAAACTATATTCCTCGAACAGGGTAAGCCGCTGATTTTCGGAGCCCAGCAGAATAAGGGAATTCGATTCGATGGTCTGAAACCTGTTGTTGTGGAAATCGGAAACGGATTTACCATCGACGATTTATGGATACATGATGAAAAGGATCTCTACAAAGCCCAGTCACTAATCCGCATGTTTGACGATCCAAATCAGGAAACTCATTTTCCACGTCCGTTCGGAGTTTTCTATGAAACGACGCGGCCTTGTTATGAAGACATGCTGAATAATCAGATTAATGAGGTAATCAAAACAAAGGGTAAAGGAAACCTCAATAAACTTCTTATGGGGCGTGAGACCTGGACTATCAAAGCCTAACGCATAACGCCTAAAGCTTAAAGCCTAACGCCTAACGTATAATGCATAACGTCAAATATCAATCGCCAACCTTAATTCTTTCTTTGCATCGGCAAACGATTTTCCTTTTTTATAATTATACCACCAGGCAGGCACGGTTTTCTTCATCAGTGTATCCAGGTGACGCATGGCGAACAGATTCCAGGCCCCTCTGATTTTACCATGGATTCCGGGTTGAACCGCGCGGAGACTCATCGCAAATCCACTATCGATATATTCCATATGATGCCAGTATCCGCCAGGCATGAAGAGCGTTTCGCCATGATCCAGAATAAGCTCATAACCCCTTGCCAGCCGGAGTGCTGGGAAGCGGTCGTAATCAATTTTATTATTATTGCTATCATAAAATTTTTCAAAGTTCACCATACTCAAAACCTCCCATGGTTTTCTGTACAATTTATGTTGTTCCTCATAGGGGAAAAGCAGGATCCGCTTCTTGCCGATAAACTGTGTATGGAAAATGTGCGACAGGTCTATATCAAAATGCATATGCGTTACGGATCCCTGCCCTCCCGTAAATAACATCGGATATTTT
Organism: Puia sp.; assembly: GCA_036495145.1. GTDB lineage: Bacteria > Bacteroidota > Bacteroidia > Chitinophagales > Chitinophagaceae > Puia. The sequence goes on along the minus strand of DASXNJ010000298.1, from coordinate 2,506 downwards.
TTTACAAAACCCTTACTGTATTGTTCCGGCCAACAGAAATCCTCCAAAATGGAGGGTGCATGTTCAAAAATATTAAAAAGAAAAATCCGCCATTCTGCCGGGCCTTTGCGGATCATATCAATGTAATCGTCAAATCTCATATAGTCATCAGCCGTATTGACCGGAGTATACGCATCGCTCTTCGAATTATTGTAAATGCCAATTTTCTGATCTCCTATAACTGCTTTAAAAAAATCCCAGTTCCATTTATTATATGCGGGCCAGTTTTTTGCCAGCCCTCCGATTACCAGTGGCTTCAGCGGTGTATAATAGTTCCTTCTAAATACCTCCGGCGAAATATTTTCCACCCGGTCTACCGACCTCAACTGCATATAAGGATTTTTTGTAAAATTACTGTAATCGCATGTAAAGGATTTAAAGTTGCGGGATTGCATTCATACATTGTGTCATGTTTCTGACAGTGCATCCGCAAAATCCGCAGGAAAGAAATATACAGACAATCACTGAATGTCTTTTGTCAGGTGGTATCATCATTTATCCAACGGACACCATCTATGGCCTTGGTTGTGATATTTTTCAACACAAAGCCATTGAAAGGATCAGCCGGATTAAAAATATCGATCCTGCCAAGGCCCAACTGTCTTTTGTTTGTTATGACCTGAGCGATCTGAGTATGTATACAAAAAGTATTTCGACACCTTTATACCGGGTGCTTAAAAATCATTTGCCAGGTCCATACACTTTTATTCTCCCTGCAAGCAAGATGGTTCCTAAAATTTTAAAAAGCAGGAAAAATAGCATCGGATTGAGGGTGCCGGATAATCTGATTGCACGTACGATTGTGCAGAGGCTGGGCCATCCCGTATTGAGTACTTCCTTACCTGGTGAGTGGGTGGAAGAATACACCGACCCCGAGATTATTTACGAGCATTTTAAAAACCAGGTGGATATCGTGGTGGATGGCGGACCTGGTAACATGATTCCTTCAACCATTATCGATTATACTTCTGGAGAACCGGTTATCGTACGTAAAGGAGCCGGGGTTTGGGAGGAATAGGCAGGAGGCGTGAGGCAGGAGGGGTGAGGCAGGAGGCTTGAGGCAGGAGGGGTGAGGCAGGAGGCTTAAGGCATGAATAGTTAAGAACAGGGATATCCTTATTATTCAGTTTCAAAAATCTCCATCTGTGCGGAAATAATATTGAAACTTTTTCTGTGATGGGGACATAGTCCATACATTTCAATACCCTTTCGGTGTTCCGGAGTTCCGTATCCCTTGTTATTAAACCAGCCATAATGAGGATATTCGTAATGCAATTGCCGCATGTGATCGTCGCGATAAGTCTTAGCCAGAATACTGGCCGCTGCGATAGAAGCATAAATGCCATCTCCCCTGATCACACATCGATGTGGTACCCGTTTGTACTTATAAAACATGTGACCGTCAATCAACAGGAGTTGTGGTCTTTTCTTTAATTTCTCAATCGCCAGGTGCATTGCCTTAAAAGATGCTTTCAGAATATTAATCTCATCTATTTCTTCATTACCCACCTGCTCTACAGCAAAATCAATAGCGTGTGCTTCGATATATGCGCGTAGTTCATATCGTATGTCTGCCGTCAGTTGTTTGGAGTCATTCAATAAAGGATGAAAAAAATTCATTGGCAGCACAACCGCTGCTGCGAAAACGGGACCGGCAAAACATCCCCTTCCAGCTTCATCACAGCCTGCTTCGAGTAGATGATCCTGATAAAAAGCTTTGAGCAACGAAATTTCTTTCGCCAAAAATAAACCAATGCATGTTTTTACAATGAGTCCTTAGTAAATAGTTATCTACATTGTGGATGAATTATTTTTGCCCTATGGTTATCTGGAAAACGCAGTCAGCCAATCGTTCAGTGGCATATTGGGTGCTGGCAGGCACCGCGATGTTATTTATTCAGGTTTTACTCGGAGGCATTACAAGATTAACCGGCTCCGGTTTATCCATCACTGAATGGAATGTGATTACAGGCACTATTCCACCGATTCATCATGAACAATGGCTGGAAGAATTCGCCAAGTATAAACAAACGCCCCAATTTCATTTGCTGAATGCGGATTTCAGTTTAAGTGATTTTAAATTTATTTTCTTCTGGGAATGGTTTCACAGGCTTTGGGCCCGCCTGGTAGGTGTAGTATTTATTATTGGCTTTATAATTCTTCTTTACAAAAGGAAATTGAAGGCAGAAATGATTATGCCCCTGCTGATTTTATTTTTTCTTGGTCTGTTGCAGGCTGCCATAGGCTGGATTATGGTGGACAGCGGACTAACCGGTGACGCGCTGTATGTGCAGCCGACCAAACTGGCATTGCATTTTATCTTTGCCATCGGATTGATCTCTTATGCATTTTGGTTTTCTTTAAAACTTTTATTGCCTGTTACGCGGGTCCGGAATGCGCGATGGATTCGGGGCTTTTCAATCGGTTTGCTGGTGCTGGTTTTTTTCCAGTTATTGTATGGAGCCCT
>DASXNJ010000297.1:0-4550 GCA_036495145.1 Puia sp. | reverse complement strand
GCGTGAATCTTCTTACCCCGGCGAATAACTTCATCGGTTCCATTCGTGTAAACGTATTTAATAAGGTGCGGTAGGGCCATTCAACTTTTCTGTTTTCTACGTGCCTATACCAGAATAATTCAGTTCGGAAAAGGCTAATCTGCAAAAGTAAAGGAAAATTAGTATGACATGAAAGATTTGAAGGTTCTTTTCGGGGGCAACAGGAAAGTTCCTGTTCAGAGACGGGTTTAACCCATTACCCGGAGTTTTGACTGTATTGGCTGATAGCTCTTTAACCAGCGGCATTTGGGCCCTTCCGGTTGACTCCCAGGCATCCATATCCGCTGTATAATGGCTGTAAAACGGAACCGTTAAAATCAGGAGATATCAACCAAACAAACTTAATTTCATGGCGGTTTGGAATGCCTTTTGACAATCTATCTTTGTACCCGGTACTTCGCAAACAGATCTTCATGACACGAAGCATTTTATTATCGATTATTTTCATCCATACCTTTTTCTTATTTGCCCATTCACAGAAGCTTCGCAAAGCGGATAAGGAAATCGTCGCAGAACTGCAGACGGATATCGACTTTCTGTCTAATGATAAACTGGAAGGACGGAGATCAGGAACAGCAGGCGAAACACTGGCTTCCGATTACATCATTGCAGATTTTATCAAGGCGGGTCTTAAACCGCTGGGCGATAGTGCAACCTGGCTTCAGCGTTTTGAAATTTATGATGGCAGGGATATCAGCCATACAGTTTTTACAATCAATAATTCAGTTCTTGTCCTGAATACGGAATTTATTCCGCTACCCTTTAGCGCTTCGGGTAAAGTAGAGGGTTCGCCGGCAGTCGCTTTACAGGAAAGCGGAGATCCATGGTTTTTTGATTTGAAGGAAACTACAGAAGCTGCACAAAACAATCCGCATTTTGATCTGAATAAATTTCTCAGGGAGAAAACAAAACAATTTGCCGGCAAGGGTGCAAGTGCAGTGATTTTTTATAACAGTTCTAAAACAGACGACGGAATAGTATTTGATCCTGCCGAAGGTACCCGGGCAGAAAAAATTCCCGTTTTGTATGTAACAAAAACAGGTAGAAAAAAATACCTGAAAGATATTTCGCAAACATTGAACGTCGTGATTGATGTGGAAATGGAGGAAAGGAAAAGATGGGGTCATAATATCCTGGGATATCTGGATAATGGAGCGCCCTATACGGTTATCATTGGCGCCCATTACGATCATTTGGGTTTCGGGGAAGACGGAAATTCCCTGTATAGGGGAACTGAAAAAATGATTCACCCGGGTGCAGATGACAATGCAAGTGGTGTTGCGGGTATGATAGAGCTTGCCAGGTTATTGAAAAAAGCAAAGAATCAAAAAACAAATTATTTGTTTATTGCTTTTTCAGGAGAAGAATCAGGCCTGATCGGTTCAAAATTCTTTACCGAATATCCCACTCTTCCCTTATCAAAGATCAGCTATATGATGAACCTCGATATGATCGGCCGGTTGAACGACAGCACACATTCGCTGACCATCGGCGGTTACGGCACTTCACCGCAATGGGCAGATCTGATCGGTAGCACGATCAATAAAAAAATATTCATCCTGAAAGTGGACTCCAGTGGTACCGGACCCAGTGATCATACATCTTTTTATCTTAAAAATATTCCGGTATTATTTTTCTTTACCGGTATTCATTCCGATTATCACAAACCAACCGACCGGGCAGATAAAATAAATTACCCGGGTGAGTTGCAGGTGATCAAATTGGTCTTTGCGATCACACAAAAGATGGACGGAATGAATAAACCGGTGTTCACAAAAACACGGGACAGACAATTTGGCCTGACACCTGCCTTTAATGTTACACTGGGCATCATGCCCGACTATAGTTTCCCCGGAAGCGGATTACGCATTGATGCAATCAGTGAGGGAAGACCAGCTGAAAAAGCGGGCCTGCGAACAGGTGATATCATTACTAAACTGGGAGACTATTCCGTTGTTTCTTTGCAAACGTATATGGATGCGTTGTCAAAATTTAACAGGGATGATCAGACAACGGTTGTATTTTTAAGAGGCAAGGAAGAACTGAAAGCATCCGTCGAATTTAAATAGGGATATGAAGGCTTTGAAGCTGGACATGGAAAATATGGAGGGTGATTTTTTTGATTGCTCCCGGTTGTTAGGCATCGTGGCTCCTTTAAAGGGATATCGTTTCTGCTGGCAGCTCAATCGTCAAATGCGTCTTGATTTCCGCATTACCAACCAGATAGAAATTCCCATGATCCGGAAAAAGCGACAATATTTTTTTACTGTTTATGAATGTCCGGAACCGCATAAGACACTGGTTCATTATCTATATAATAACCAGTTTGACGGCGAATTTTTATTGCCTCAGTTCAGACACTTCGACTTTTTCTGGCTATTGAAAGGGGATGCTGTCTCCGACGAACTGATGAATGAGATAATGGAGTCCATCAAATCCATAACGGGTGTACAAATGGTAACGGAATTGACCCAGACAAAAATTAAACACCGGGAACACCTCATTTTCTAACGATTAATTATTAATGATTAACAGGCGTGCTCAGTTAATCATTAATCATTGATAATTAATAATTATTTAGCTGTTCATACTAGCCAAAAACTCCTCATTGCTTTTTGTACCTCGCATGCGTTTCAGCAATTCATTCATGGCTTCCTCGGTGTTCATATCGTTGAGATAAACGCGCAGCAGGTTCATGCGTTGAAGGATCTCTCTTTCAAGCAAAAGATCATCGCGGCGTGTAGAAGAGGCGACCAGATCGATCGCAGGAAAAATACGGCGGTTAGCCAGGCGCCTGTCAAGCTGTAATTCCATATTACCAGTTCCCTTAAATTCTTCGAAGATTACTTCATCCATTTTGGATCCTGTATCAATCAGGGCTGTGGCGAGAATCGTGAGAGAGCCACCATTTTCTATTTTGCGGGCAGCACCGAAAAATTGTTTTGGCTTCTGCATTGCATTGGCTTCCACACCACCGCTTAACACCTTACCGGAAGAAGGTGCAACGGTATTATGGGCACGGGCCAGACGCGTGATGGAATCCAAAAGGATTACCACATCATGGCCGCATTCTACCAGACGTTTTGCTTTCTGTAAAGCAACCGTAGAAACCTTTACGTGTTTTTCAGCCGGTTCATCAAAAGTAGAAGCGATCACTTCGGCGCGCACGGAACGCTCCATATCAGTCACTTCTTCCGGCCTTTCATCCACAAGCACAATCATCAGATAGCATTCAGGATGATTAATGGCTATGGCATTGGCAACCGCCTTCAGAAGCATGGTCTTACCTGTTTTCGGCTGCGACACGATTAGTCCACGTTGTCCCTTGCCGATTGGGGTAAATAAGTCGATGATTCTGGTCGAAAAATCAGAAGGGTTTACAAATAGATTCAGTTTTTCAAATGGGAAAAGCGGAGTCAGATAATCGAAAGGAACGCGGTCCCTGACATCATCCGGAGATTTATTGTTGATGGTCTCCACTTTTAAAAGGGCAAAATATTTTTCACCTTCCTTGGGTGGACGAACTGAACCGTAAACCGTGTCACCGGTTTTTAAACCGAATAATTTTATTTGCGAAGGTGAAACATATACATCATCCGGAGACGAAAGATAGTTATAGTCGCTGCTGCGAAGGAACCCGTATCCATCAGGCATCATTTCCAAAACTCCTTCTGCCTGAATTACGCCATCAAATTCAATATTGAAGGTTTCGTTGCGGCGTGGCGGGTAAACCTTTTGCTGCTGGTCACCATTCCCTGGGCGATTTTGCTCGGGTAAAGTTCCGCTTTCTTCGCCGCCGTTTTCCTGATCGTTATTCTGGCTGTTATTATTATTGATATTTTCAGACGCGTCTGATCCCTCTGATTCTTTAGCATGCCGCTGATTCGCGGAATCGGGTCTCGGGTGAGCTGGAGGTTTACTAAATTCTACAGGTGCTGCTATTTCACTTTCCACTTCGTCTTCCTTCTTACGCAGCTTTTTTACGATTGGTTTTTCTTCTTTCCTCTTCAGGTCTTTTTTGGGCTCCGGTTTTTTTAGTTTCGGTGAAGGGTCCCCGCTTTCTACAAAAGCTTCCTCGCTTGAATTGGCGGTGGTTGTTTTTACAATGCGTTTGCGTTTAGTACCGCTGTCGGCGCCTTCAGATTTTTCACTCGGCGTGAGTGCCTGTTTATCCAATATCTTATAAACGAGTTCCTGTTTATCGAGTTTTTTGGAATTGGGGATCTTCAGCTGCTCAGCAATATCGAGCAGTTCGGGAACGAGCATGTCGTTTAGTTGGAGTATGTCGTACATAATAAAACTTGAGAATTACGGCAGTTAGAACTGACCTGTAGGAAAAGAATTTGTGAATGTATTTTGATTAAAGACGGGCGGAATGACTAAAACTGACGGTTGCGAGCAAAGGATAAGAAACGAATCAGCCTGATTCCGATGCAATGATAATATAAAAACGGAAAATCTAAAAAAATATTTCAAGGATTATCTTTGCCGTCTTTATTCACCCGCAAGCT
>DASXNJ010000296.1:0-2008 GCA_036495145.1 Puia sp. | reverse complement strand
CTTACGATCCCATTGTTTCGGTGAGCACAAAAAAATGGAACGATAAAATACAAATTATAGTCAAAGACAATGGCGCCGGTATTTCGCCCGACATTATGAATAAAATATTTCAACCTTTCTTTACAACAAAACCAGCCGGCGCAGGAACCGGACTTGGATTATCATTAAGCTATGATACGGTCAGATCCCACGGGGGTATATTAAAAGTTGATTCGAAAGAAGGAGAGGGTACAACTTTTATTGTTGAGTTGCCGGCCTGATAAATGTCACTGGCGGGATACCATTGATTCTGCCATTTCGATTCCCTCACCCAATGCCTGGATCAACTCGTGTGGCCACACCAGTTCTCCGTGCTGAACAATTTGCACCCAGATCAATCTGTTTTCCCTGTTCTGAATACCGGCCTTTAATATCATGGCAGAATGTTCGAAGAAAAATACTTTGAACCAGCCATATCCTTTTTCAGTATGTAAATAATTCCCCTTAAATTCCTTTTCATGGTATGTGTAAGAAAATGGGTTCATGTATAATATTAAGATATTTTTTGCTTAGTTGGTATAACTATTGAAGATTATGGAAGGACAAATTTTCATTATTAACCTGATAAAATAAATGATCATGACAACAAATAAAAATATCAAAATCAGTACCTGTTTGTGGTTTGATAATCAGGCGGAAGAAGCTGTAAAATATTATACTTCCATATTGCCCGATTCAAAAACGGGAAAAATTACAAGGTATGGGAGGGAAGGTTATGATATTCATAAAAAGCCGGCCGGATCTGTTATGACGGTGCAATTTTGGCTTCTGGGTAACGAATATTTGGCATTGAACGGCGGACCTCTATTCCGGTTTAATGAATCCATATCTCTCGTTGTGCAATGTGAAACCCAGGAAGAAATTGACAGATATTGGGAAAAACTGTCCGAAGGAGGTGATAAAAGTGCACAGGCTTGCGGCTGGCTGAAAGATAAATATGGTCTTTCCTGGCAGATTGTTCCCAGATTATTGGAAGAAATGCAGAATAGTCCGGATACTGAAAAAACAGAAAGGCTGATGAATGCCATAATGAAAATGAAGAAACTGGATATTGCCGCTTTGAAACGGGCGTTTGATAACAAGGATGCAGGTTCTCAAATAAAAAAAGCGCCTACCGAATTGCATTCACTCTAGTTCCAACAAAAGGAAAACCCACGTCTGGCGTGGGTTTTTTTAATGTACGTATCGCCATCGGGTAAAACAATTTTTTTAATTCAGGGAATCTGAAGAACTAATTCATTTCGACCCACAGGATTTGCGGAATGTTTCTTAATTTCCCGGCATGATACAATCCCGTCAGCTAGCCGCTATCATGTTCACAGACATAGTAGGCTACACCGCGCTGATGGGAAACAATGAGCAAAAAGCCTTCGAACTGCTCCGGAAAAACCGGGAGATTCAAAAACCAATCATAGAAGAATTTGGCGGACAGTGGATCAAGGAACTGGGCGATGGTGTGATGGCTTCTTTCCCAACCGTTTCGGATGCCGTTTATGCCGCCATCAAAATCCAGCAGGCATGTCTGGTCAGCAATGACTTTTTACTACGGATCGGAATACACCAGGGTGAAGTGGTTTTTGAGAACGGTGACATTTTCGGAGATGCAGTAAATATCGCTTCACGGTTGCAGGTCCTGGCCCCGCCAGCCGGCATTTTTGTTTCTGAATCCGTTCACCGGAATATTTCTAACAAAAACGATATCCGCTCCGAGTTTATCAGGGTCGAAAATCTGAGAAATGTAAAGGATCCCGTTCCGATTTATAAAATAAACTCATCGGTACAGGGCAAAACCCAAACGGTGGGGGGTAAACCCCTGCTTAAATCCATCCTGCCTGATTTTGATTGTGATATATATGTCAGTTACCGGTTTAATGATAATAAATATGATGGCTGGGTAACAGAATTTGTCGATAAACTCACACAGGAACTCAGCGCCACGCTGAAAGACAAACTGTCCATCTATTTTGAT
>DASXNJ010000295.1:0-7103 GCA_036495145.1 Puia sp. | reverse complement strand
ATCAGTAACCGCAGCCGGAGAAAAAGAACACTCGAGGTAACCAGTTATGCCGAAGTGGTTCTCACGTCTGCTGCAGCCGATGCAGCCCATCCGGCCTTTAGTAATTTATTTGTGCAAACAGAAATTCTTCCCCAGCGGGATGCAATCCTTTGTACCCGCAGACCGAGAGGCGCGGGCGATCCACAACCCTGGATGTTCCATCTGATGAAAGTGCACAATGCAGCTGATATCAGGAATGTATCTTTTGAAACGGATCGTTCTATATTTATCGGAAGAACGCGTTCAGTTCATGAGCCGGAGGCGCTCAATAAAAATCAGCCACTTTCCAATTCACAGGGTGCTGTGCTCGATCCGATTGTTGCGATACGTTACCGTTTTACGATCGAAGCACACGATGCCGTTACGATTGACATGGTGATGGGCATGGCAGAAAACAAAGAAGCATGTACATCGCTTGTTGAAAAATATCAGGACAGACCACTCACTGACCGCGCATTTGAACTTGCCTGGACCCACAGCCAGGTTGTGCTGCGGCAGATCAATGCAACCGAAGCAGATGCGCAACTATATTCAAGGCTCGCCAGCTCGGTCATATTTGCCAATCCTGCGCTAAGAGCGGAAGCTCCGCTCATTATCAGGAATCGCCGCGGTCAGAGTGCGCTATGGAGTTATTCCATTTCGGGCGATCTGCCGATCGTACTTCTGCAAATCCAGGATATCGCCAATCTCGAGCTCGCACGTCAGATGGTGCAGGCGCATGCTTACTGGCGACTAAAAGGTTTGATGGTTGATCTGGTGATCTGGAATGAAGATTTCGGCGGTTACCGTCAGGCATTGCAAAATGAATTACTCAGTCTGATTTCACCCGGAATCATCAGTGACGTGAAAGATAAACCGGGTGGCATATTTATACGCGCAGGTGAACAGGTGTCGCAGGAGGACCGGCTTTTATTCCAGGCAGTTTCGCGGATCATCTTGTCTGACAGTCTTGGAACCCTGGAAGAACAGTTAAAACGAAGAAGCAAAGTGAAACCGGTAATTCCTTATTTCACACCCACAAAATTTTATGCTTCGCAGGAATCCTCACTGGAGCAACCAAAAGATCTTGTATTCTTTAATGGCATCGGAGGTTTTTCATCCGACGGATCTGAATATCATATTTTGACAAGTGCTGAAAAGCCAACGCCTGCTCCCTGGTGTAATATTCTTGCAAACCCTATATTCGGAAGCGTTATTTCCGAGAGCGGGCAGTCGTATAGCTGGATGGACAATGCCCATGAGTACAGGATTACACCATGGAACAATGATTCCATTTCGGATCTCCGTGGTGAAGCCTTTTATATCCGCGATGAAGAAAGCGGAAAATACTGGTCACCGGCTCCGCTTCCCACGCCGGGGAAATCCGGTTATCAATGCACACATGGATTTGGGTACAGCGAATATCGTTTTGCGGAAGATGGAATATTTTCTTCCATGACTGTTTTTGTCGATCTCGAGGACCCCGTGAAATATATTCTCTTTAAAATAAAAAATATGTCCGGCCGGATGCGAAAGCTTTCGCTTACCGGATATATCGAATGGGTACTCGGTGACCTCAGACCGAAGACGGCGATGCAGATTACCACTGAAATGAATACTGAAACCGGTGCGTTGATTGCCGGGAATGCTTACAACGGCGATTTCGGGAACTATGTCAGTTTTTTTGACGTTGATGATATTTCCAAAACATTCACTGGCGACCGCACTGAATTTCTGGGAAGAAACGGAACTTATAGAAACCCCGAAGCCATGGGTAAAGCAAAGCTTTCCGGAAGAGTAGGTGCATCACAGGATGCATGCGCCGTGTTGCAATCAGCGATGGATCTGACAGATTCTGAAGAAAAGACGCTTGTATTCAGGCTCGGTGCCGGAAGAGACCAGTACGGTGCATTGCAAACAGCAAAAAAAACCAAAGGCACAGTTACCGCCATGGAGGCGTTGACACGTGTAAAGGAATTCTGGAAGAAAACACTTTCAAAGGTTAAGGTGGAAACTCCGGATCCTGCCATCAATTTCTTATTTAACGGCTGGCTGAATTATCAAACTCTTGCATCACGTATTTGGGGAAGAAGCGGTTTCTATCAGTCCGGAGGAGCCTTCGGTTTCCGGGATCAGCTTCAGGATGTGTTGTCATTGCTGCATTCCAGACCGGACCTCGTGAAAAATCAGATACTCTTAAGTGCCTCCAGGCAATTTCGTGAAGGAGATGTGCAGCACTGGTGGCATCCACCCATGGGACGTGGTGTGCGCACAACCTGTTCAGACGATTACCTCTGGCTTCCTTATGTCGTTTCCAGATATGTAAAACATACAGGCGATGAAACGATACTCGACGAAGAAGTTAAATTTATCGAAGGCAGGTTGCTGAATCCGGGAGAAGAATCCAGCTATGAGTTGCCGACCATTTCCAATCAGTCCCAGAGTTTGTATGAGCATTGCAAACTTTCCATTAAGCATGGCCTGCATTATGGAGCGCATGGCTTACCTCTGATCGGATCGGGTGACTGGAACGACGGGATGGATAAAGTGGGGAACGAGGGAAGAGGTGAAAGTGTCTGGCTCGCTTTCTTTTTATACGATGTGTTGAGTCGCTTTGAAGAAGTTGCCCGTTCAAGAAAGGATCTGGAACTGGCGGAGCAATTACAAAAAGAATCCGCCCAGCTCAGGAAAAATATTGAACTCAACGGATGGGATGGCAGCTGGTATCTGCGTGCATTTTTTGATGATGGAACACCGCTGGGCTCTTCAAAAAATACGGAGTGCAAAATCGATTCGATTCCGCAAAGCTGGTCGGTAATTTCAGGTGCCGGGAATCCGTCACACAGCCGCACCGCCATGCAATCCGCTTATGACCGGCTGGTAAAAAAAGATATCTCGGTGATACAGTTATTTGATCCGCCTTTTGATCACGCCGTTCCGAATCCTGGATACATCAAAGGCTATCTGCCGGGTGTGCGGGAAAACGGAGGTCAGTACACACATGCTGCGGTCTGGCTCATTATGGCTGCTGCTGCATTGGGAGATAAACAACGCACACACGATCTGATCCAGCTGGTTAATCCGCTGAATCATGGATCTACAGAAGCCGGTATAAAAAGATATAAAACGGAACCGTATGTTATCGCCGCAGATGTTTACGCCGTTGAGAGTCATCAGGGAATGGGCGGATGGACCTGGTATACGGGTTCGGCGGGATGGATGTATCAGTTGCTGGCAGAATCTTTCTTTGGCCTGACCAGAACAGGAAACCGGCTCACCATCAAACCCTGCATACCGGACAGCTGGAATTCGTTTAAGATAAAATATATATTCGCTGATACTGAATACCATCTTTATTTTGACAGAAATGCGGCGTCGGATGAACTGAGCATTTTAATGGACGGTGTGAGTCAGCATTCAGATAATGTATTATTGCTGAATGATCAGACGGTGCATGAACTAAAAATAAGTTTGCCGGCAATAAACCCGAAAGCTGAAGCCGCGAAACCAGCGATAGTTGTTAGTGGTTAGTTGTTAGCTTACGACGCTTTTTTCTTCTTTACTGAAAGGCTTTCTTTGAGCTGATCCATCAGATCTTTCGACTTGCTGTGCACAACGCGGAGAGGAGCGGGTTTGAGTTGCTTTCCTTTTGCTTTGGCCTGAATTAATTTCATTAGCTCGGCGGAATATGTGTCTTTGAATTTTGAAATGTCAAATTTGGATGACAGCTGGTCGATCAGCGCGATGGCCATTTTCATCTCAGCCGGAGTGACTGTGGATTTACCGGGAATATCGAGTTCATTCATTTCCCTGATCTCCTGTGCAAAACGAATTCCCTGTAACAGAATCGCATTCTCCATCGGTTTCAGCACACAGAGTGAATCTTTAGTTCTCATTACAAAATTACCAACACCGACTTTGCCGGATTTCTTCAGCGCTTCCCGGAGGAGCGCATAGGCTTTTACACCGGATTTCTGGGGCTCGAGGTAATAAGGAGTTTCGTAATAAATACTTTGTATTTCATCCTCTTTTACAAACTCCATAATCTCGATGATCTTCGATTTTTCAGGGCTGGCTTTCTGGAAATCTTCATCGTCAAGAACGATGTATTTGCCGTTGTAGTCATAGGCCTTTACAATATTTTCCCAGCTGACCTCCCGGCCACTGTCTTCATTGATTCTTTTAAAACGGATTTTTGCATGGTCTTTTTTATCCAGCATATCCAGGCTCAGATTACTATCCTGTGTTGCACTGAAGATCCGGACGGGGATGTTAACCAGTCCGAAACCGATAGCACCTGTCCAAATGGCACGCATATGATTATTTTTTTTATTTAGCTCTAAAAATCCTGCCAGATACGAATTGGTGTGGCGAGCGTGGAAGGGTAGAAAATGACAATATGAACGAGTGAGTACGAAACAAATTCAACGCAAATCCATACTTCCAAATTGTCATTTGCAAATTCAATTCCCGCATTTTTAATTCCCTACCCTTACATATTCACCACACTAATTCAGGTATTTATTCAGATCCGTCAAACTAATGGGTTTCTCCCATATTCTGACAGAACTTAACTTTTCGGAGAAGCTTTGATCATACTTGTATGCGCTGATCAGGTTAATACGCGTATTGGGGAAATGCTGGCAGATATATTCTGTTTTTTCCCATCCAAGGCCGTCTGGTAAATTATTGTCAAGAAAAATAATATCCGGATTGATCGTTTCCATGTTTTTCATTCCTTCTGCCAGCGTATGAAAAATATGAACCTCATAATTCTTCCTGACGAAATAATTTTTCATGAGCAGACAAAAATCTGTTTCGTCATCAATGATGAGCACACGTTCAATGGAGTTATGCTGGTCTGCCATTCAGTATATGCTGGTTTGCCATTCAGTCCTTTACACGTATAAAAACGGGGGTTATTGTAGCGGCAGCCAAATATAACAACTGTTTGTAAAATTCATTTGAATACTTTTGAATTTTTTATGTAGAAAATCATCTACATGAAACGGCCACCCTGTAAGGAAATCATAAAATCACCGAGAATTCAAGGTTGGCATGAAATTGCTACTATATCTCAATAACATTATTCAATCTCAAATTATTTTATGAGCAGTTTATTGTATCTAATTGCTGTTATATTGATTATCGGATGGATACTTGGATTTTTTGTATATAGTGCGGGTGGATTGATTCATATCCTGTTGATTATTGCCATTATCGCATTGGTATTGGGCGTGATCAGGAGAGCTTGAGTCGATCTAATCCGGTACGTGCTCATCCTGCTGTAGCGGGATGAGCATTTTCGTTTAAGATGTTTTTTCACCATTAAATTTATTTTATGAATATTATAGAAACCATTCAGAAAAATCTTGGATTTGAAGCGCTGAAGAAAATCGATCCAAATACACAGGAAACAGTGGGAGAGGACACGGCGATCGGAAACAGTGCTGTTGCACAGGCCGGGATTCCTGCCGTCCTGGTTGGCATTTACAATATACTTGAAGCGAAACCCGATATAGATGCTTTACAGGCGGGGCACGGAAATTTGCTGGAAAATATTTTTGGTAAATGCACGGATGAGGTCGTTAAACAAATAGAAATTTATTCCAAAGTAAAAGATAAACATATTGCCCAGCAGCTGGACCATATCGCGACCGAATCACTGCGGGTTATAAAAGAAGGTATCGGGAATAATCCTGACGAAAACAAGATCAGAAATTTTATTTCAAAAAATAAACCTGACACACTACTGTATTTACCGCCTTCGCTGGACCTGGGGACCATCCTGAGTAATAATAATATGGATGACAGGACAGGAAAAATGGAAGGACCAGTGTCTACATTTATGCGAAATGTAGAGAAGGCATTTAATACTTCAACCAGTCATTAGAGGTTATTATTTTATGCTCTGTAAAGCTGTTTTATTCTATGCTTCGTAGAAGCGTTTTGGTTTATGCCCTTTAAGGCTGTTTAGTTCTATACCTTGCAGAGGAGTTTTGGTTCTGTCCAGTAAAGATGTTCTGTTTTAAGCCTTGAGCCTGGGCTTGTCATCACGGCGTTTTTTAAAAAGCCGGTCGATAATTCCGCCGGCTTTTTCTTTTATTTTTTCTGCATTATTTGATACCAGTCCGGCCATGCCCCACTGTATTGCTTTACCGATTGTTTTGCCCACAAAGCCATTCGTTTTGCCCAGGATCAGTTTACGGCTGAGAAAACCGGAACCAAGGCCCAGGAGGGCATTCACAAGATCTTCTTTGTGTTCGCCGGAAAAAACAGATCGAAAACCGTTCTTTACCAGGTTGAGTGGTTTCAGATTTTCTGAAACAGCCCTGAAAGTTTCCTGGATATCTCTTTTCTGGGCAGCCGCTTTTAATTCGAGTTCGGCGATTGCTTCTGACAATTCTTCACAATTGGTGATTGATTTTTTCATCGGGTTTATTTCAGCATTTTATTGATCAGCTCATTTGCAATCGGGGTCTTAATCCATTTCTCCCTCATTACATAAATGACCAGCAAAATGATGGCATATACTCCTGCCATGATAAAAAAACCATAATGATAAGCACCCAGTAATTTACCGAGCAGAAGCGCAACGCCAAGGCTCACAAAAAGTATCAGAAGGAATGAAACAAAAAGTATTGAAATAGTAACCACGACGGTCGATAAAATATCAGCGGATTTATCGATCGTTTTCAGTTTCGTCAGCTCAAATTTCGTATCCAGATAATCCTTTGATTTATCTATCAGCGTCTTGATGGATTCGGTAGAACTCATATTTAATTATTAAGCTAAGATACCTACTTTAGAATACCCTGCACCTTTCCCTGCAACTGATCGACGAATTCACCAAATTTCCCCTTCAGATCATCCGTCAGTCGGTTACCTTGTTTCAGAAACTTTTCTCCAGCTTCGCGACCTTTCTTTGTATTCAGGATAATGGCGATGGTTACGCCTGCCGCTATCCCCGTTAATATCCCTGCAACAATTTTATTGTTATTCATGATAGAAAATTTACCTGTATAATTCGAAAATCAGGCCATGTTATGGTGAAGGCGTAAAGCTTAAGGCGAAAGGCTTTTTTA
>DASXNJ010000294.1:0-9899 GCA_036495145.1 Puia sp. | reverse complement strand
GGATATGGAGATTTAAATAATACTAAGGAGTTGCGTGAACTAAAAATACGTACTGATTCGTTAGAGCAGGAAGTGAGGTACCGCGATCAGTATTTTCAGGGTTTGAGAAATGTGTTGCAGGGGAGCAGTACGGTGAAAATGGATACGACGGCGCTCAAGATTCCGAAGGCGGAAAAAATCGACGATTAAAATCTGATACCAATGTTTAATAACAAATCCAAATCCGAAACAGCAGAACCTGCTGTACCTACAGGCAGCGCAAGTCTTATTGGCAGTGGAACCTCCCTCAAAGGTGATATTACGAGCAGTGGCGACCTCAGAATTGACGGTACCCTGATCGGTAATATCAACTGTTCTTCCAAAGTAATCATCGGTGCAAACGGTGTTGTAGAAGGTGATGTCAGCGGTGTTACGGCTGACATCATGGGAAAGGTTTCCGGTACCATCAAGGTGAAGGAACTGCTTCAGTTAAAAAGCAATTGCCAGGTGAATGGAAATATCCATTCTGCCAAACTGCAGATTGAACCGGCTGCAAACTTTAACGGACAGTGTCATATGATCCATGAGGCACCAGTATCAACGCCCAGTGGAAAATCCACATCGTCAGTGAAGGATGATTATTCTTCGAAGAGTAGTCCGAGTTTGGCGCTTTCATAGGCTTAAGGCTTAAGGCGTAAGGCGTAAGGCGTAAGGCGTAAGGCTTAACGCTTAACGCGTGTGACCTAAAGCTTTGGGTTATGGACTAATGGTTATTCTGGTTGTAAATTCTTACTTATGCAGGAAATCAACCAGACTGTCGGACTATTGCCTGGTTCGCTTGCATATCATTAAAAACATTCATGATTTTAGGCGTCAGGCGTTAAGCGTTAGGCTTTATGCTTTCTATTGCTTTCAGCTTAAATTTGCGGGGAATCAATGAAAAACAAAACGTTTGTCCCGCTGATCATTTTCTTTCTGGGCCTGACCCTGCTCTTCTTCCTTTTACATCAGTTTTTTGGTGACCAGCCGGTTGACTTTCGGGTACTGCTCGGGGGTAATACGATTTTATTCCTGGTAGGTCTTATTTCTTTCCGGATGAATACCGGTGCAATGAAACACCAGCATACACAGGGATTTTTAAGACTCGTTTACGGAGCATTTATATTTAAGTTTTTCATTTTGGCCATTGCGGCCTTTGTCTATATAGCCATTTTCAAGAAAATGATCAACAAGCCGGCGCTGTTCGGGTGCCTGGGATTATATTTTATTTATACATTTATTGAAATGAGATCCGTCATGAAAATGAGTAAAAAACCAAATGCCTAAAAAGGAAGCGCCGCTCGAATATCTCAACCATTACATGCCCTCCGGTGCCAGTGAAAAAATGCTCGCGTACCTGCACCTCTACAAAGTACATCTTACCATTACGCGCAGCCGAAAAAGTATACTGGGTGACTATCGGCATGCAACGGGCTCTGATCATCACCGCATCAGTGTAAACGGGAATCTAAATAAGTATGCATTTCTCATTACACTAATCCACGAAATTGGTCACCTGATCACGTACCAGCAGCATGGAAATAAAGTTCAGTCACACGGCAAAGAATGGAAGCTGGCCTATCGTCATGTGCTGGAAGATTTCATGAAACTAAAATTATTCCCCGCAGATGTGCAGCAGACTCTGGTCAAATCCCTGCATGACCTGCCAGCCAGCAGTTGCTCGGATGTCAATCTGACCCGGGTCCTGAAAAATTATGATGCGAGGGACAAAACCGTTTTGGCAGAAGATATAAAAGAAGGAAGCCATTTTAAAACATCAGACGGTCGGATATTCAAAAGGGGCAAACAAATCAGGAAGAGAATTGAGGGCGTTGAAATACCCTCAGGAAAACTGTATTTGTTCAGTCCTGTTTATGAAGTGGAGCCTGTGAATAAATGATCAGGAGGCAATAATGGCCATCAGACCGTATAACACAACAACACTAAGGATGAGAATGGCAAGGAATGGTTTGTGGGATGTTTTCATATAGGTGGATTGAGCTTTCGTGGATTGGTACTTAACGTTAAGATATTATATTTATTTCTCAGATGCAAGCTTTCCAGTGGGCATTTTTTGTGCATTGCCGGATGAGGGCGGCCCTTTAACTTTGAAATATGGCGGAACCAATTGTAGAACTCAAAAATGTGAACATTTACCAGTCGGGCGTCCTGATCCTGGGTAATGTAAATATTGTTGTAAACAAAGCCGAATTCGTTTACCTGGTCGGGAAAACCGGTACCGGGAAATCGAGTTTACTGAAAACCATGTATGGCGATCTGACGATGAAGGAAGGGGAGGGAACCGTTGCGGGATTTAATCTTCGTGAAATGACCTGGAAAAAAGTTCCGTATCTGCGCAGGAATCTGGGTGTTGTGTTCCAGGATTTTCAATTACTCACAGACAGAAATGTAATCGATAATTTAAAATTTGTATTAAAAGCAACGGGCTGGAAGGACGAAAAACTCATGAAAGAAAAGATCGACGACGTATTGGATAAAGTCGGTCTGAAATCCAAGGGTTTTAAAATGCCCTTCGAGATGAGTGGTGGTGAACAGCAACGTGTGGATATTGCCCGGGCACTTTTGAATTCCCCGAAACTGATCCTGGCTGATGAACCTACCGGTAACCTCGATCCGGAAACCTCCGATGAAATCATGCAGCTGTTATTCCAGATATCAAAAGAATATGGAACAACAGTGGTGATGGCAACACATGACTACCGGGTTGTCAGTAAATTTCCAGCGCGTACACTCAGAACCGAGAAGGGCAAGGTATTGGACAATGCATCGATCTCGGTGTTTTAAGACACTATTCAGCAGGTTTCCAAATTTGTTCGATCAGGAGTCCGGCAGTTCGGAGATTGTTATACTGATGTAATAACTTATCGCGCCGGAATTGTAAATCCTGGAAAGTAAACGGGCGTTCATACAATTTTTCAATCTGCATCTTAAATCCGGCTGCTCCTTCCGCCAAATGACAAACATCTTTTAGCCCTGTTCCTTCTACCGCATTCTCATTCACGATGCAATGGCGCCCGTTGAAAAGTGCATTCAGTAATTTTAATTTTACACCCGTACAATTAAAAGAAGGAATCACATGCAGCTGGGCCTTTGAAATAATATCCCTCAATTCCTGATCACTGGGATCTGATACCAGACAACAATTCTTATATTTTGCCACAGAGCGACGGAGTTTGGGACCGGGATTTTTACCTGCTACCAGGAAGGGTACCGATAAATTATTGAAAACTTTTTCCAGCAGCCAGACTACCGCCTTTTCATTTTCATCCACAGACAAATTTCCATGATACAAACAATAGCAGCCAGTACCCTGGGGTGATTCGATATGCTGGAATGGAAGGAAAACAGGGATCACCGAAATGTTTTTGGACTGATAGGTGATCGAAGCCATATCAGCATCAGACTGGGTAACGGCAAGCAACGGCCACCCGGATGCAATGCGGCGTTCATATTTTCTCAGAACGGCGCTTTCACGCAGGTAATATAATTTCTTAAACCAGGAGGAGCTGCTTCTGGCGAGTTGTTTGTAATAGACGGATTCAACATTATGAAGGCGGAGCAAAATTTTTCTGTGTGCAAACCGGCTGTCCTGGGTGAGATAAGAACAATGAACGCCCTCCAGCAGAATCGGGTATTCATCCTGCAAAAGTCTTTCGAGTAATTCGGGATTGGAACGTGAGCAAACGATATAGGGAAGCTGGTGCGAGAAACCTTTATGGCCGGTTCTCCTGGGGTAATAGTAAACCAGTTCGCAAAATGTTTTTAAAATGGGTTGTTCATCTCTTCCGCTTGTAAAACAATGAAGGATAATCTGAACGCCCTGTTCGTGCAGGGTTCTGATTTTATAATACAGGTCGAACACACCGCCATAGTCTGGAGGATAAGGAACGTCATGACAAACAATATGAAGTTTCCGGTGTTCCATTTAACTATTAACCGAATCCCTTTCCACTTGTTTAAAAATATCGATAACTATTTTGCTTTCGTTCTCCCAGTTGAGTGTTTCCCGGACTTTGCAAGTGTTTTGTTTCCAGCGTTTCAACTTTTCGGGATTGGCAAAAATCTCCTTTATTTTTTCTGCTATCCGTTCGGGCTGATAATCATCAATAAAATCTCCCACCTCAAACCCGTTGATGATCCTTTCCTGCTCTATCAGGCGGCTGGCCAGCACGGGTACCGATGCATGGAGGTATTCGAATAATTTATTCGGGAGGCTGTATTTGTGATTCAATACGGTTGATTTGTCTATGGAAATTCCGAGCTGCGCCTTCGGGGTCAGCCGGCAAAGCAAGGTAAACGGCAGTTTTGGTATCAACGTAATTTTTGAACGAAGATGATATAGCTCAATCATTTTTTCTAGTTTGGGAAAAACATCCCCACCGCCAATGATCAGCAGATGATAATCTTCAGCATTCAGAAATTGCATGCTTAATACCAGTTCCTCTGCGCCACGGGATTCATTGATCCCGGCACCCTGGAAAATCAACAGGTGTTTGTTTTCAGGAATTCTCTCTTCAATGGACCGGAGCAGGTTCAATTCTTCTGCAGAAAGTGATGTCTTGTCCGGATTTTTTTGCGGGAGATTGCGAACAACGAAAAGCTTTTCATGGTAAATCCTGCCATACAGATCCCGGATTGAATCCGAGACGGTGTACATATATTTTAATCGGGCCAAAATACTTTTTTCGATGTATTTCCAGATGTTCCGCCGGATTGGTTTTTTATCCATTCCTGCCATACCGAGGAAAAATTCATGGCTGTCATACACCACCGGTTTTTTCCGCAGACTTGCACTGAGCATGGTAGCGGGCATCACATCCAGATCATTACCCAGAAATATGTCGGGCTTTTGATGCAAGAGCCGGAAAAAAAGCCGGATATTGAACTCGGCATAAAAAAGTGCGGAGCCATGAAACCATGTTTTTATTCTATCTGTTTGATAGTCACGTAGTTTTAGTGGAAGACTTCTTTTTTTGATTGAGCCGATCAGGAGTACGCTGTAACCCTCGTTATGAAGCGTCTGGCAGATTTTGTGAACCCGGTAATCGGTTACCAGATCCGAAATGACAGTGACTGTAATCAACTTTCTGTCAACAGTATAGCGATATGGGTCATACATTACAGAGGTCTTAACCGTAGCGAGGGTTTTTCAATGAAAACGTCATAATTCGCAAATAATTCTCTACCTTCGCGCCGAAATTAGCGGAATATTATCTGGATGCCTTAAAAAAATTGAGATGCCTTATTTGACAAAAGAAAAAACAGCAGAATTCTTCACAAAGTTCGGAACCAGCGCAACGAATACCGGATCTATTGAAGCGCAGATTGCGTTATTAACTGAACGTATTAACAGGATTTCCGAGCACCTTCAGGGAAATAAAAAAGATTTTTCAACTCACCGCGGGCTGATGCAGCTGGTTGGTAAAAGAAAAAGACTTTTGACTTACCTGAGTAATAACGACCTGCAGAACTACCGCCAGCTGATTGAAAAGATCGGTCTCAGAAAATAAATAAATTCCCAACTCACCGGTTGGGAATCCTTTTTTCAGAACCTTCATCATCGTGACTTAACTGTTGTATCAGGACCCCTCCTGCAAACCGTTCAGACCGATTTATTACAAACGATTCATATGTTATCACAGCCATTTAGTGTATCCTTTACGACCGGCGAAGGTTCACCTATAACCATAGAAACCGGCAAACTGGCCCGCCAGGCGGACGGCGCCGTAACAGTACGCCAGGGAAACTGTATTATACTTGCCACCGTCGTGGCCAATAAAGAACCAAGGGAAGGGCAGGAATTTTTTCCGCTTTCTGTTGACTACCAGGAAAAATTTGCATCTGCAGGAAGAATACCGGGTTCATTCTTCAAAAGAGAATCCCGTCTGAATGACTACGAAGTTCTTACCAGCCGATTAATTGACCGGGCGCTTCGCCCTTTATTCCCGGATGACTATTTCTGTGATGTGCAGGTATTGGTGACGCTGGTTTCGAGTGATTCTGAAATTTTGCCGGATGCACTGGCGGGCCTGGCTGCTTCTGCCGCTCTGGCCGTTTCGGATATTCCCATCAAGGAGCCTATCAGTGAGGTCCGGGTAGCGAAGGTTGACGGAAAATTCATCGTTAACCCAACACGCTCCGAACTTGAAAAATCTGCTCTTGAATTTCTGATTGCAGCAACAGACAAGAATCTGATGATGGTGGAAGGCGAGGCTGCAGAATGCAGTGAAGACGACCTGATCCAGGCGCTCCAGATCGCCCATGATGCGATCCGCATCCAGATCAAAGCGCAGACAGATCTTCGCGCGAAAGTGGGAGCAAAAGAAAAAAGAGATTATAAAAAGCCTGAGACGAATGAAGCGCTGAACCTGAAAGTGCAGGAATTTACAAAAGATAAAATTTACCAGATATCCAAAGCCGGAAGCAGCAAGCACCAGCGGAGCGAAGCATTTGATGCATTAAAAAAAGAACTGGTTGAAAGCCTGGGTGCCGAAGCAACGGATGCAGATAAAAAACTGGCTAAAAAATATTATGCCGATCTGCAATGGGAAGTCGTTCGTAATATGATCGTGGATGAAAAAGTCCGTCTCGACGGACGTAAGCTGGATCAGGTGCGCCCGCTTGCCATGGAAACAGATCCATTGCCGACGCCGCATGGTTCTGCCTTATTTACCAGAGGAGAAACACAATCTCTTACGACGGTTACATTGGGAACGCCGCTTGATGAACTGCTTGTTGAAAGTGCGGCAAAATCGGATTATACCAAATTCATTCTGCATTATAATTTCCCGCCATTCTCAACAGGCGAAGTAAAAATGATGCGTGCTCCCGCACGTCGTGAAGTGGGTCATGGCAATCTGGCCATGCGTTCATTGAAAAAGATGATGCCGGGAAATGACTATCCTTATACTGTTCGTGTGGTAAGTGATGTACTCGAATCCAATGGATCATCTTCCATGGCAACTGTATGTGCCGGTTCGCTTGCGCTGATGGATGCCGGGGTTCCTTTTGCAAAACATGTAAGCGGTGTTGCGATGGGACTGATTTCAAGAGCTGCTGATAACAAATATGCGGTGTTAACAGATATTCTGGGTGATGAAGATCATCTGGGAGATATGGATTTTAAAGTAACCGGCACGCGCGATGGAATATGTGGTGTGCAGATGGATATAAAAGTGGATGGTCTCAGTATGGAAACCATGCGCGAAGCACTCGAGCAGGCACGTAAGGGAAGACTGCAAATACTCGACGAGATGTATGAGTGTATTCCTTCTGCCAGAGCCGAAGTGAAACCACATGCTCCCCGAATGGAGAAATTATTTATCGACAAGGAATTTATTGGCGCCGTCATCGGGCCGGGTGGTAAAATTATCCAGGAAATACAAAGAGAAACCGGCGCTACCATCAATCTGGAAGAAGTGGGCAACCAGGGTGAAGTCAGTATTTTCAGTCCGTCTAAAGAAGGACTTGATAAAGCCGTTGCCTGGATCAAAGGAATCGTTGCCGTTCCGGAAATAGGATCTGTTTACGAAGCGAAGGTAAAATCTGTGATGCCTTATGGTGCGTTTGTTGAATTCATGCCGGGCAAACAGGGGTTGCTACATATCAGTGAAATCAGCTGGAAGAGACTGGAAACGATGGATGGTGTGCTGAATGAAAATGATATGGTGAAAGTGAAACTGATCGGACTGGACAGCAAAACAGGTAAATTTAAACTGAGCCGTAAAGTGCTAATGCCAAAACCGGAGGGCAGGACGCAGGATGCTTAAAGCCTAAAGCCTAAAGTGTAAGGCCCAAGGCTTAAGGCGTAGGGCGTAAGGCTTGAGGCGTGAAGCGCGAAGCGAAGTTTTTAAAGTTTATATTTTTGTGAGCACCGTATGGTGCTCTTTTTTTTGATCTTTATTTAGTTTTGTTGAAAATATTCCCAAATTCGCAGGATCCAAATTAGTTTTAGGTTTTCCAGCCTTAAGCCTTAAGCTTTACGCTTTAAGCCTTCAGCCCAATGAACAGATATATACAAATATCCATTGAGACTTTAAACGCGGAAGAGTCGGACATTTTTGTAGCGCGTCTGAGTCAGTCCGGCTTTGAAGGATTTGAAGAGGAGCCGGGAAAACTTCATGCTTTTATTCCGGAGACGTTGTTTGATGCGACGAAGATTGAAAAAATAATCGCCGAGATAAAAGGGGTTGCTGATCCCTTTCATACATTATTTAAAAAAGAAGTTATTGAGCCACGGAACTGGAATTCGGAGTGGGAGAAAGATTTTGAACCTGTCGTTGTTGAAAAATTCTGTGCCATCCGCGCACATTTTCATGAACCGCTTTCTGATGTTTTATATGATATCATCATCACACCCAAAATGAGTTTTGGCACCGGACATCATGCCACAACTTATATGATGATCGCCGCAATGCAGCGTCTGGATTTGCGGGCGCGTTCCGTGCTCGATTTCGGAACTGGTACGGGTGTACTCGCTGTTCTCGCTTGTAAAATGGGTGCAGGATCCGTGCTGGCGATCGATTCGGATGAATGGAGTATTGAGAATGCACAGGAAAATGTGGCAGTAAATGGCTGTGAAATGGTTCAGATCATGCTAAGAGATTCCCTTTCCGGGACGGGGCAGTTTGATATTATACTGGCCAATATTAATCTCCGTGTCATACTCGAAAACATAGATTCTGTACGACAACATTTGAAACAAACAGGCGTTCTGATAGGCAGCGGTGTCCTGGAATCAGACGAAGCAAGAATCAGGGAAAGGGCCACCAAAGCCGGTTTTACTTTTGAATTGCAGATGATCAGAGACAACTGGATGAGTTTCAGTTTAAAAAATCAGTAACTCCAGGTAAAATCATAAAGGTTTGATGGCTTTTTTTAATTAATTTTGAAATCCAAGCACTCCTAGCCGTCCATGAAGGAAGTTCTATTTATTCTATTTGCTTACCTAATAGGTTCTATACCAACGGCCGTGTGGATTAGTCGTTATTTTTTTGGCGTTGACATCCGGGACTATGGAAGTGGTAATGCCGGGGCCACTAATACATTTCGTGTGCTGGGATCAAAATGGGGCTGTATCGTGATGTCCGTTGATGTTTTAAAGGGTTTCATCGCAACAAGTCTTTACATTTTACTACCTTTTTACATGCATAATGAGTGGGACAGAACCAATCTGATGGTCGGTCTGGGCCTTGCGGCCGTTGTAGGCCATATATTTCCACTCTGGGCCGATTTCAGGGGCGGGAAGGGGATTGCAACCCTGTTTGGGATGATTCTGGCTATTCAGCCGCTGGTAGCCTTGTATTGCGTGGGGGTTTTTCTGCTTTGTCTTTATCTGACACGATTTGTGTCTCTTAGTTCAATATTGGCCAGTATTGCTTTTGCCGTATTGATCCTTTTTATATTTAATGAAAAAGAGCCGCTTTACCGGTTTTTTTCCATTGCCGTTGCCCTGCTGGTTATACTCACCCATCAGAAGAATATCAGCAGATTGCTGAGGGGGAGTGAAAGCAAAATACCCATATTGAAGTACCGCGACAAAAAACGGCCCAGAAGACCTGGATCTCAAATTTAATTAACTGGTCATAAGTCGCATTCGTTCAATCTATTACCCTTTTCCGTTCTGGAAACCAATGGTGTTACCCTTTTTTGGCTGTCGAAGGATGATTTTCTTTTAGTTAAGGTTAATTTTTCGTTACCTTTGCAGCCCCTGAAGGCGCTTCCGCAAACAAAAACATATAAAGCATGTCATTAACTTTATTGGAAAAGTTGGAACTCAAAGATGAAAAAAGCATTTTAATTCAGGGTCTTCCTTCTTCGATAGAGAAGCAGTTTGCAAAACTGGCTTTTGCAAAGAATG
This sequence comes from Puia sp., assembly GCA_036495145.1. Lineage (GTDB taxonomy): Bacteria > Bacteroidota > Bacteroidia > Chitinophagales > Chitinophagaceae > Puia. The sequence continues at coordinate 1 of DASXNJ010000294.1, read as the reverse complement.
T
>DASXNJ010000293.1:0-3342 GCA_036495145.1 Puia sp. | reverse complement strand
CCGTTCAATTGCATTCCACAAACCTTCATGAGCTGAATTAAGTTCTCCCCCGTTTATCCCCGATTTTTCTCTCCCTGCCTTATCAGATCCTTTGGTCGCCATGAATTTTCTGATGAGCCTGCCCGGTCGCCATAAAAGCCTCCATGGCAGAAAATATAGTAAAATTGCAGATTCATGAAAAATATCTGCATTAGAACGATTCGGGCCGGCGACAATCAAACCATCGCATCAATTATCAAAACCACGCTGAAAGAATTTGGAGCGAACAAACCAGGAACGGTTTATTTTGATCCTACGACAGATCATCTGTTCGAATTATTTTCGGCACCTGATTCCGCGTATTTTATCGCAGAAGTGGACGGTAAAATCGCCGGTGGCTCCGGCGTATTTCCAACACCCGGTTTGCCACCTGGCTGCTGTGAATTGGTAAAGCTTTATCTTCTTTCGGAAATGCGTGGTCAGGGGCTGGGTCTGATGCTGATGGAACAATGTTTTCAGAAAGCCACTGAACTTGGTTTCACCGAAATGTATCTTGAAACCATGCCTGAATTGAGGACAGCGATTGGACTCTATGAAAAAGCAGGATTTTCTTTTCTTCCCGGACCCATGGGGCAATCTGGTCATTTTGGTTGCGATCTATGGATGATCAGGCATCTACACTGATTACATCAGTACCCAAACCTTCGCGTTCCATCTTCAATTTGATGGTTGCATGTCATTGTACCTGTATCCGGCTGCTAAGTCTGACCATCAGTAAACCCATCAATGCAATGATGGCAAACGACACGCGCAAACTGGTTGCCTGTGCCACATATCCGATCATGGGAGGAACCAATAAAAATCCCAGGTATCCGAGAGAGGATATGGAAGCAAGGGCAGCTCCCGGATTTGACATGGGGATTTTCCCGGCAAGACCGAAAACAAAGGGTACCACGCATGACACTCCAAAGCCGGTTAGTAAATAACCAAACATGGTGAGGGGAATAAAAGGGGAACTGACTATAATAATAAATCCCGCGGTGATCAGCAGGCCGCTGACAGCCAGTACCCGCTTGATTCCAAAACGATCAGCCACACGATCACCAAAGACTCTTCCGGTCGTCATCGCCACCATATAAACTACGAAGGCGATGGTCGCAACAGCTTTTGTGCCATGCAACACCTGCCGGATATAAATTCCACTCCAGTCGTACATCGTATTCTCACAGGCCATGGACGCAAAACAAATGAGAGAAAATACCAGCATTCCTTTTGACGGAAGTTTGAATATGGATCTTTTTATTTTGTGATCAGGTTGTTGATCCAGCGCGTCTTTATAGTAATAAAGCGTAAGTGTCGTCAGAATCAGACTTACTCCGAGCAGGTGCCAGGCGGGTATTATATTAAGCGTCACCATCAGATAACCGAATGCCGCTCCCGCAAAACCTGCCATGCTCCAAACGGCATGAAAGGAACTCAGGATGGATCGGGTGTATAATGACTGAACCCCAATGGCCTGGGCATTGATAGAAAGATTCATCAGGTTTCGGGAAGAGCCGAAAAAAAATAATACAATGCCTAACACCCATGTGTAACCGCTGAAGCCCATACACCCGAGAACGGCATTGTACATCAGGGTACCAATCAGCATAATCGTCCGGCTCTTGTAATGATCCAGGAGCTTACCCGTAAAAGGCATCGTAATAATCAAACCGAGGGGCATCATAAACAGGAGAGTACCGAAATGAGCGTCATTTAGTTTCAGGGACTCTTTAATACCCGGAATCCGGGAAGTCCAACTGGAATAACCAAAACCCGAGATAAAAAAATAAACAGCATTCGCTCGGCGAATACGTGACGGGGAAATTTCTTTCATTTAATCTGCAAATATACGCCCATCAACCGTCAACCGTTAACCGTCAACTATTTGAATAACGCTACACCGGCAAAAGTGGCCAGCAGACCGACCACTACCGAACCGATTACATATATCATAAAGGAAAGGCCCGAACCCTGTTTTAAAAGAATGAGCCCGTCATAAGAGAAAGTAGAAAATGTCGTATAACCACCACAAATACCCGTAATCAGAAAAAGTCGCCAGTCAGGATTAAATCCGTTATGCCTGGCACTCATGGAATAAAAAACACCAATCAGGAAACATCCCGAAATGTTTACCAGCAGTGTCCCCAGCGGGAAAACCAGCGGAACATGTTTTCCAACAAATGCAGAAATTACGTATCGAAGTATGCTGCCTAATCCACCCCCGATACCGACAAACAAAATAGCACGCATAATCGGATTTTCTGGTTAGTTAATCTTGCTGAACAGATAAGGATCGTATTCAACATATGGATTCTGTTTTGTCGTTAGTGATTTGACTTTTCCACCAGACAAATCAAAATTTACCGCGAACCTGCCGTAAACAATATTATTGTATTTCAACAGCCATTCTCCTTCATCCATATATTCCAGTGTCGCGTTCAAATCTGGTTTAGTATCAAATTGAATAAACAGGTGATCTTTTTCCTGGCTGATATGGATTTTCCCATACAATTCGTTGTTGTAATCACCCGTGAAAGAAGCCAGTGAAAGCGGTGGTTTATTGTGCATTTCAACCCGCGCATTCCACGCAGACCGCTGGTTAAATGCCGATTTTGTTTCGTTCACAAATTTGGGAAGATCCTGCTGGCTTCTGTTTACATAGGAAACCCCCAGATAGGCGTCGAGTATCTGATAACGCAGGTCCTCAAAAAATCCCTGATTATCATTATTTGTCAATATTGCAATGCCCAGTTTTTCTTCAGGAACGAAACATACGTTACTCACCATACCACCTGCTCCTCCGGTATGCCAGTAAATCTGTTTTCCGGCATAGTCCTGCATGTTTAATCCAAGTCCGTATCCCGTAAAGTGTGTCGGATATTTATCTGACATGATGCTTTTGATCCATGTATTTGCAATTCTTGTTTTCTGAAGGGCTTCCCAGGAAATGATTTGTTTTCCCTGGTAACGTCCGGAATCGAGTTGCATGAATAACCAGTGCGACAGGTCATTTACATTACTTACAATACTGGCTGCCGGAGCAAGGTTGTTCCAGTTATCATAAGGTACTTTACTGATTTGATTCGTGTAAGCCGTGGAATAAGGTGTTGCCACATCAGGCTGGCTGGCAACTCCGGTTGACAATACAAGCGTATGGTCCATCCCGAGAGGGGTGAGGAAATGACTTTGAACAAAATGTTCCCAGGTTTCACCGGTCACCACAGGGATCACCTGACCGGCAACAAGGAAACAGCTGTTGCAATACCCGAATTCCTGACGGAAATGAAAAGGAGGTTTCAGAAAACGCATTCTTTTCATAAT
>DASXNJ010000292.1:0-7325 GCA_036495145.1 Puia sp. | reverse complement strand
ACGCAGGACGAAAAAAATGTATTCAGAAAAAGCATTAAACTTCCAGATTGGAAAAATGAATTTTTCCTTCAATGATCTTAAATTATCCGTTGGTGGAATCGCTTTCAACATGACCCAGAAAGAGGCCGAATTATTGTTATTTTTATGTGAACATCCCAATCGTATCCTGAAGAGAGAAGAAGTATTACTGAATGTATGGGGTAAGGACGATTATTTTCTGGGCCGAAGCATGGATGTATTTATTACCAAACTAAGAAAATATTTCAAGGGTGACACAACTGTACATATTGAAACCATTCATGGGATGGGATTCCGTTTAAATGCCTCCGTTCATTGACCTGTCTTCAATGATTTATCATAAAATTTATATGTCTCTAAAACCCTTCGTACTCGTTATTTTAACCCTTTGTGTGAACGTGGCCTTCGGGCAGACGCACACCGATACCCTCAGCATAAAACTGGATAGTGCTGAGCGGGTGTTCCTTAGGAATAATTTTTCACTGCTGGCCCAGAAATATAATATTGATGCCCAAAAAGCTTTAATAATTCAGGCAAGACTTTGGCCAAATCCGAATTTATCTATTGAAAGAGGGCCTGTAATTCCTCTTTATGACCCAACGTCAGCTTTTCCTCATTCGAATTTTTTTCTTAATAGTGAGAATGCCGCTTCGCTATCCCAGTTAATTTTGTTAGCCGGGAAACGGAACAAACAAATTCGGATGGCGGAGGCGAATGCAACAATTGCTGAATATCAGTTTTTTGATCTCCTCAGAACGTTAAAATATACGTTGCGTACAGATTTCTTTAATATCTATTACCTGATGGAATCCGCAAAAGTATATGACAAAGAAATCCAGGCACTGCAGGAAATAGTCACGGCGTTTGCACAACAGGAAGGGAAAGGTTATATCTCCAAAAAAGAAGTTGTAAGGATAAAAGCCCAATTGTACAGTTTCCAAAATGAATATAATGACTTAATTCTGCAGATCAATGACGCCGAAAGTGAACTGCGGCTGGTTTTGCAACTAAAGCCAACAGTTTATGTGCAACCTATTTTAGACTCAACCGCTGTCAATGGCCTGGACCCGCTTAAATATTCTCTTACCACTTTGATAGATTCGGCATACACAAACCGGACTGATCTTCATATTGCACAGATGAATAACACCTACAACAAATTAAATTACAGCTATCAGAAGGCATTGGCTGTTCCGGATTTAACGGCATCGGTCAGTTATGATAAGCAGGGAAGCTATGCATTGTATTATAATTCTATAGGTGTTTCAATGGATCTGCCTTTTTTTAACCGGAACCAGGGAAACATTAAATCCGCTAAAGCTCAGATTGCAAATACGGAAGCGTTAGAAAAAAGCACTGTGGCTACAGTTGAGGAAAATGTTAACCACGCGTTACAGAAAGCCATTGCTGAAAATAAATTATTCCTGGGTATTGACTCCGGCTTTTCAAATGATTTTGAGGGTCTGATGCATGAAGTACTGAGCAATTATGAGAAAAGGAATATCAGCCTTTTAGATTTTCTTGACTTCTATGATTCTTACAAACAAAACGTTTTACAATTCAATTCAATAAAATATAATAGAATTCAGGCCTTTGAAGATTTGAATTTCTATACAGGTACCGAATTCTTTCAACCTTAACTTATGCAACTTCCATATCGATTTTTTCTTATTCTATTTTTTTTTGCCATCAGTTTTTCCGCATGTCATGACAAACCCGAAGTGACGGAGGACAAAAAAGGATATATTTTACCCGATTCGCTTTTAAAAACAATTCAGATCGACAGTGTAACAAGTTCCCGGGTGATGAATACGCTTACCCTTACAGGAAAAGTCGATTTCAATGAGGATAATGTGATTAAGTTGTTTCCAACCATCAGCGGACAGGTTTCTGAAATAAAAGTCGTGGCTGGTGATTATGTAAAACAAGGCCAGGTGCTTGCAGTAATCAATAGTTCTGACATGGCCGGTTACAGCAATGATTTTGCAACCGCTAAATCCAATGTGGAAATCGCAAAAAAATCCATGGATGCAACAAATGATATGTATAAAAGTGGTCTTGCGTCTCAAAAAGACCAGCTGACGGCGCAGGAAATTTATAACCAGGCGGAATCAGCATTTGAAAAAGCTAAACGGGTAATCAATCTGAATGGTGGAAGTATGAACGGTAAATACATACTGAAGTCACCGATCAATGGATTCGTGGTAGACCGGCAGGTTAATAATAATATGATGATCCGTTCCGATAATTCAATGGCCCTGTTTACGATCTCAGATCTCAAGAATGTATGGGTAATGGCTAATGTGTACGAATCGAATATAGCGAACGTAAAAATGGGCGACAGCGTCAACATAACAACGCTCTCCTATCCCGGAAAAATATTCCGTGGCCGGATTGATAAAGTGATGAATGTCCTTGACCCCTCCAATAAAGTGATGAAGCTCCGGATCATATTGGCTAATCCGGGCTATCTTCTCAAACCGGAAATGTTTGCGAGTGTGGTTGTAAATACAACTGAAAATAAAACCATGGTCAGTATCCGTTCACGCGCATTGATCTTTGATCACAGCCAATATTATGTGCTGGTATATAAATCCCCCTCTGATATTTCTATCCGGCCCGTTCAGGTTCAAAATACAGTTGGTGACCGTACATATATAACGGATGGACTGTCCGAAGGTGAACGCCTGATCGGAACAGAAGCTCTACTCATTTATCAGGAACTGAATAGTTAGATAAAATCGCATTCGATGAACAAGACGCTTAGAACTATTCTGGCCTTTTCCCTTAAAAATAAATATTTCATTTATTTCGCCACTATCATCCTGGTGGTATACGGCGTAATTACGTTTGTCAGTATGCCGATTGAGGCATTTCCCGATGTTACCAACACGGAGATCACCGTTATTACGCAATGGCCCGGCAGAAGTGCAGAAGAGGTTGAAAAATTTGTGACCATCCCGCTCGAAATCGCCCTGAATCCGGTAAACCGGAAAACCAGTCTCCGGTCAACCAGCATCTTTGGTCTCTCTGTAGTGAAACTGATTTTCGAAGATGATGTACAGGATACGTATGCGCGAACACAGGTAAATACCATGATTCAGAATGTGGAACTCCCTGATAATATACAACCTCAGGTACAGCCGCCGACCGGTCCAACAGGTGAAATATTCCGTTACACACTGGTGAGCTCGTTTCGTGATCCAAGAGAATTGAAAACATTACAGGACTGGACGGTTGACAGAGAATTACGTTCGGTTCCGGGTATAGCAGATATCGTAAGTTTTGGAGGCACTGTAAAATCTTATGAAATCCAGTTAAATCCACAGAAGATAACCGGCCTGGGCATCACCCCGCTCGATGTGTATACGGCGGTGAATAAAAGTAATATCAATATCGGTGGAGATGTTATCAGAAAAAATAACCAGGCATATATTGTTCGCGGTATCGGATTATTAAATGATATCAACGAAGTCAAAAATATATTTATCACGAATGTAAATGGATTGCCTGTTCTGGTAAAAGATGTGGCTGATGTACAGGTATCCGGATTGCCGAGGCTTGGGGAAGTTGGCAGGGCCGATGTCGTTGACAGCAGTAAAACACGTCAGGTAACGGATGTAAACGACGCGGTAGAAGCCATCGTGCTGATGCGTAAAGGTGAGAACCCTGATAAGGTAATCAAGGCGCTGAAATTAAAAATCCTGAAACTGAACGACAGGGTTCTTCCGCCGGATGTAAAAATAGTTCCCTTTTATAACCGGGAAGAACTCATCCATTTTGCATCTCATACAGTGATGCATAATCTGATCGAAGGGATTTTGCTGGTGACACTGATTGTCTCTTTGTTTATGTTCAACTGGCGAACCACCCTCATCGTTTCCATCATCATACCTCTTTCTTTATTGTTTGCATTCATCTGTCTCCATTTTATGGGAATGTCCGCAAACCTGCTTTCTCTGGGCGCGATTGATTTTGGTATCATCATAGACGGAGCAGTCGTAATGGTAGAGGGGCTGTTTGTGATGCTGGATCAGCAGGCCAGGGCCATTGGCATGGAGCGGTTTAATAAACTGGCCAAGATGGGCATGATCAAGAAAAAAGGTGCGGAACTGGCAAAAGCGATTTTCTTTTCAAAAGTAATTATCATTACGGCACTGCTTCCAATATTTTCATTTCAGAAAGTAGAAGGAAAACTTTTTTCTCCCCTCGCTTATACATTGGGTTTCGCGTTGCTGGGAGCTTTGATTTTTACGCTTACACTGGTGCCGGTACTCGTAAATGCCCTGCTCAATAAAAATGTAAAAGAAAAGCACAATCCCTTTACACATCTTTTAACAGGCTGGGTGCTGGCTGGTTTCAGGTTTGTATTCAAAAATAAAAAACTCGCATTGGGCGTTTCCATTGCCTTTGTTGTAGTCGGTCTGTATGCATTTAAATTCTTAGGCACGGAATTTCTTCCGGAACTTAATGAAGGTTCATTGTGGGTGCGTGCCACGATGCCCTACAGTATTTCATTGGACAGATCTGTTCTGGTAGCCAATCAGATGCGTGGTATCATGATGCAATTCCCACAGGTTAGAAAAGTGGTTTCTCAAACGGGCAGACCGGATGACGGAACTGATGTTGCCGGATTTTACAATAATGAATTTGATGTCGCTTTATATTCGCAGGAAGATTGGAATCCAAAAATTTCAAAAGACGAATTGATCGAAAGAATGCGGAAGGCTTTGTCAGTTGTTCCCGGAGCGGAATTGAATTTTTCACAACCCATCATGGACAACGTAGAAGAGGCTGTGTCGGGCGTAAAAGGGTCCATATGCGTAAAGATATTTGGTGATTCCTTAAATTATATGGAATCAAAATCTGACGAAGTAAATAATATTTTGAAAACCGTAAAAGGAATTACCGATCTGGGTGTCATTCGTAATATCGGACAACCTGAATTGGATATAGATCTGAATCAGAGCCGTATGGCATTATATGGCGTCAATACAGCTGACGCCAACGCGGTAATTGAAATGGCCATTGGGGGGAAAGCAGCCACCGAGTTATACGAAGGGGTACGTCATTTTGATGTGCGCATACGATTCCCTGAAGCCTTCAGGACAACGGATGATGATATTGGAAATTTGCTTGTTCCAACATCTTCCGGTTCAAAAGTTCCCGTAAAAGAAATCGCAAATATCACCCAGAAAACCGGGCCCTGTTTGATATTCCGGGATGATAACGAAAGATATTCTGCCATTAAATTTTCAATTGAAGGCAGGGATATGGGTTCTGCGATTGCTGAGGCACAGGAAAAAGTGGACCGCCAGGTAAAACTCAAAAAAGGGTATAACATGGTCTGGCAGGGAGATTTTGAAAACCAGCAACGGGCATCTAAAAGACTGACTGAAGTAGTACCGCTCAGCCTGCTCCTGATTTTTCTTTTATTGTTTATCATGTTTGGAAATTTGAAAGATGCTGGTTTGGTGTTTCTAAACGTACCATTCGCAGTAGTTGGAGGTGTTATGGCTCTTTTATTTACAGGAACCAATTTCAGTATTTCAGCGGGTATCGGTTTTATCGCTTTATTTGGTATCTGTATTCTGGAAGGCGTTCTGCTGACAACGGCTTTTAAACAAAACCTGGAAAGACTTCGTGGGGAAAACCCGCTGTTCACTGCCGTCAAGCGCGGTGTGAATTCATTGATCAGGCCCGTGTTGATGACTGCCTTTATGGCAACTATCGGTTTATTGCCTGCGGCCCTGTCCACCGGCATCGGATCTGAAAGTTCAAGACCACTGGCCCGTGTTGTAATCGGAGGACTGATTTGTGCGACCATTTTCTCCTTATTAATTTTCCCGGTTGTATTCTTTCTTTCGTATAGAAATGTTGATACAAGGCATCAGGGAGAAAATGATGATGCTAATTCGGGCTTAAGGCTGAAGGCTTAAAGCTAAAGGCAATAGGAATGATAAATGCAGCAGGGTTTGTATGAGCGGGGAAAGAAAATCAAAACAAATAGTTTTGAAATCAGCCTTTAACCCTGAGTGTTTTAAACGGCAAAAGAAGTACCGCAACCACAGGTTTTTGATGCGTTTGGATTATTAAAACTAAAGCCCCGTGCATTCAGACCATCCTCCCAGTGAATTTGCATTCCTGCCAGATAAATACTGTGGGAAGGATTCATTATAAAAGACAGATCGTTGGATTCAAAAACCTGATCTTCCGGCTGTTTTTTATCGAATCCAAGTATATAGGAGAGCCCCGAACAGCCCCCTCCTTTCACCCCAATGCGGAGCAGATTATTTCTATCAAATCCCGGTTCCTCCATGAGCCTCCTGATCTCTTTCACAGCCTGTGCGCTGAATTGGAGAGGCGATTCTACGATTGTTTCCATACTGCAAATTTACGTTTTAAAACTGAATGCCTCAAGCACAAAGCGACCCGGTATTCTTTACACTTTTGTTTTAAATTTTATAATACTCCGAAGCAGCGATAAGTCCTGATCAAACCGTATATCAGTATTGTTTAAGCCTTACCAAGTCCATACCAAGTCCATAAAAAGGTGGACTTCGTATGGACTTGGTAGGGCTCAGATACGACAGAATCCCGGAAGAGATCAGGCACAATTCAGAGAAAGATAATAAAGAAAAGTCTCTATTGCGTTACAGACTGAAAATCATTGGATGAAACTCTGCCAGGCACTAAACGTTCAAGGCGAAAGATTATGAAAGAACTTTTTTCGCCTCAAAACTCAATGCATCTGATACTATATGATGCAGTGAAGCCTTTGGATTCTGCATAACCATTTCCAAAAGCGCTTTATTGAGATCCTGACCGCTGGCTGTTGGCGGAAGAAAAGACGCAACCTGATTGATGATTAGCATGTTTTGCTCTTTGAGATTCCGGATCGCATCCCAGGCTTCGGGGCTGACATAAATCTGTTGGGTAATATTATGATCGAATTCCTGACGAACAGTCTGCAGGAGAATATGTTGCATTTCGTGAACGCTTAGTCCGGGTTGGGCGGTACGACTGATCAAATTGGGGAGTGCGATCCGGTCAGCGAGTAAAATCAATCTTTCATAGGCCTGTAACTTCAGAGGTGTTGTTGCTATTGCTCCTTCATTTTGCACATTCAGCATTCCCCGTTTAGCCTGTTTCCGCTGAATCCAGAAAATATAGGCCAGAGCCCCTGCCAGAACTACGGCTATCGCAATAGAAATATACATTTCGGTGTCGGTCATCTGCAGCAATTTATTTATAAACGAAAATACGTAAAGCAACATATCCTCGTCCCGAAATAATTGTATTCCCCG
>DASXNJ010000291.1:0-15581 GCA_036495145.1 Puia sp. | reverse complement strand
AAAATATGTCCGAATGTAATGGACATACCCTTGGCAATTGCCGGGATATATAATTTTTCCCAGAACGTCATCGGCTTGCGTTCTACCTGTTTCGCTTTTTTTGTAAGTGCCTGCATAAATTCACCATTTTCCTTTCGCGTCTTCTCCTCCTTCCCTTGCAAAAGCCAGAGAAGCGGAGCAAAAATATTTTTATCGCATCAACCCGCCAAATCTATCAGGCTTAAGGTCCAAAGCTGAAAGCTGAAGGCTTAAAGCTCAAGGCCTAAAGCAGAAAGCCCAAAGCCTAAGACTGATAACGGTTAATGCTCAATACAAACCATATTTCCACACTGTCATTTTCAAATTCAATTTTGAATTCCTATATTCTCTACACTTCCACATTCGCCACACTAAAACAATCCGTATTGCCGGTACAAGACCAGAAATCCAGTAATCAGCATATTCAAAATTGCCAGTGGGATCAGTGCCTTCCACCCCAGGTTCATCAATTGATCATACCGGAACCGGGGGATCGTCCAGCGAACCCACATAAAAAAGAAAATAAAAATGCAAATTTTTAAAAACAAACTCAATACTTCGAGACCTGCCAGCAGATTCTGACCATGTTGCAGACCAAAGTTTACATCATTCACAAAAGGGATATCATAACCACCCCAGAAAATGGTTGCCATCACGGCACTGCTGATAAACATGTTCACATATTCTGCAAATAAATAAAACCCGAGTTTCATGGATGAATATTCCAGGTGATAACCCATGTTTAATTCACTGTCTGCCTCTGACAAATCAAAGGGCGTTCTGTTACATTCCGCAAAGGCGCAAATCAGAAAAATGATAAATCCAACCGGCTGATAAAACACATAATATTTATGATCCAGCTGTTGTTCAACAATAGTGCGAAGACTCAGGGAACCCGTGAGCATTAGAACGGCAATCAGAGTGAGGCCCATCGCCAGTTCGTAAGAAATAATCTGTGATGCTCCGCGAATAGCAGCCAGCAATGAAAATTTATTATTAGACGCCCATCCCCCGATCATTACACCATATACACCCATACTGACCACACCGAAAATATAGAGGATGCCAATGTTCACATCCGCAATCTGCAGGGGAATATCCCGGCCAAAAGCATGAATGGTTCCACCCCAGGGCACAACGGCACTTGTCATCATAGCCGTGAGCATGGCAATACCCGGACCGAGAATAAATAAAAACTTATTTGAAAGATTCGGTACAATTTCTTCTTTCATGAACAACTTCAATCCGTCGGCCAACGGCTGCAGAATGCCAAAGGGTCCTGCCCGGTTTGGACCACGCCTGTCCTGGATCACAGCAGCCACTTTTCTTTCGGCATAGGTTTCATACATGGCCACAATCAGCGAAACAGCTATGATGATTGAAATAAGAATTGCCTTTTCAATAATCAGAAACCAGTCTATCGTAAGGAGTACATGCATGTGAACTAATAGAATTTCTTATACGTTATATAATGCCTGACATGATTCGCAAATGAAATAACAAATAAAGCGGCGATACCCCCGGTTAACGCGTCACTCAGTTTTCCAGGTTTCAGGAAAATGAGTGTGAACACTAAAGCAAGCAATATCATATCGAGCCAAAAAAGTTTCCTGTTAACAATCATGGATTTGCCTTGGGATTAAAATGAAAGTGATCATTTTTATAATCCGTTGAATGGGCAGGCCCTTCAATTTGAGACAGGTCAATTTCGGGGCGGTTCACTTCACTTACGCTGTGTATGTCCATTAATAATTTTGGGTTTCTTCCATCCATCACTTCTGGCAGCACCTCCTGTGGTTTTACGGTACCCACATAGTGTCCTGCGGAAATAACCGAATGGCGGCTGACTAATGTAGGTCCCTCAATGACCCAGTCACTCGTTTTCTTTTTTTCGAACCTGCATTCATTACAAATAAAATCTTTTACTTCCCCCCACTGATCCTTGCGCGCCGTAACACGATATACTTCTTCGCCGCGGTTCCAGATCGTTACTTTTCCCGAGCATTTGGGACAATCGCGGTGGGCATCCTGCGGTTTTAAAAACCAAACCCGGTTTTTAAAGCGAAAGGTCTTGTCGGTGAGTGCGCCTACGGGACAAACGTCGATTACGTTTCCGATAAAATCACTCTCCAGTGCTTTATGAATATAAGTAGCAATTTCAGAATGATCTCCACGGTCAAGAATTCCGTGTTCGCGTTTGGCGGTGAGTTGATCGGCCACGAATACACAACGAAAGCATAGTATACATCGGGTCATATGCAACTGAATATAGGGGCCGATATCATGTTTTTCGAAAGTTCTTCTTTTGAATTCGTAACGGGTTGTCTCCGCCCCGTGCTCATAACTCAGATCCTGAAGTGAACATTCGCCCGCCTGATCACAGATGGGGCAATCCAGCGGGTGGTTTATAAGCAGAAATTCCACCACGCCTTTACGGGCATCCAGCACTTTTTCACTGGTAATATTTTTCACCACCATGCCATCCATCACGTTTGTACGACAACTGGCTACCAGTTTGGGCATGGGTCTTGGATCTGCAGTAGATCCCGCTGCAACTTCCACCAGACAGGTACGACATTTTCCGCCGCTTCCTTTTAAGGTAGAATAATAACACATCGCCGGCGGGGCTACATCACCTCCGATTTTCCGCGAAGCATTCAGGATGGATGTACCGGGTTCCACTTCGATATTGATATTATCGATGGTTACCTTAAACATTTTCTTTTCTTCAGCCATCTTTTTACGCTTAACGCGCAACGCTAAACGCGTAACGCGGTCATTTTATAAATTCTCTATACAGCCGCCACCGCAGGTACCAGAGGGTCTGCGTAATGGGCAAGCCCAAAATTTCTGATCTGACTTTCTTCCGGATTCGATACATGCCATTCAAATTCATCCCTGAAATGACGGATCGCTGCAGCTACCGGCCATGCGGCGGCATCTCCGAGCGGACAAATGGTATTACCTTCTATTTTTCGTTGTATTTCCCAAAGCAGATCGATGTCACTGCTTTTGCCTTTCCCCTTCTCAATATTTGTAAGAATTTTTTCCATCCACCCGGTTCCTTCACGGCAGGGCGAACACTGTCCGCAGCTTTCATGACGATAAAAACGAGCCAGTGTCAAAGTGTTTTTTACAACACACTGGTCTTCATCCAGTACAATAAAACCACCGGATCCAAGCATGGAACCTTTGGCAAATCCGCCGTCGGATAGACTTTCATAATTCATTAGTCTTTTCTCTCCCTTCACTGTTCTGAGCAGCAGGTTGGCCGGAAGAATCGGAACGGACGAACCACCGGGAATGCAGGCTTTTAATTTTTTGCCCCTGGCAATGCCACCGCAATATTCATCACTATAAATAAAATCTTCCACTGAAATCGTCATGTCAATTTCGTACACACCGGGCTTATTAATATTACCACAGGCCGAAATCAATTTGGTACCGGTCGATTTCCCGATTCCGATTTTCGCATATTCTTCACCACCGAAATTGATAATAGGTACGACAGCCGCGAGCGTTTCAACATTATTTACCACGGTTGGCCGGTCCCACGCTCCTCTCACGGCCGGGAAAGGTGGCTTGATACGAGGATTACCACGTTTGCCTTCGAGACTTTCGAGTAATGCAGTTTCCTCTCCACAGATATATGCGCCGGCGCCCCGGTGAACATAAATTTCCAGATCAAATCCGGAACCCAGTATATTCTTCCCAAGAAACCCATTGCTTTTGGCTTCGCTGATGGCAGTTTCGAGAATATCAATAATCCATGCATATTCACCACGGATATAGATATATGTGACATGACTGCCGAGTGCGTATGAAGAAACAATCAAACCTTCTATCAGGAGGTGTGGAAGAAATTCCATCAGGTAGCGATCCTTAAAAGTTCCTGGTTCGCTTTCATCCGCGTTACAAACCAGATGACGCGGAACTCCTTCAGGTTTGGCGATAAAACTCCATTTCATTCCCGCAGGAAAACCAGCACCACCACGACCGCGTAACCCACTTTTCTTCACTTCATCCGTCACCTGATCCGGTGTCATCTGTTTTATTGCTTTCTCCACCGACTGGTATCCGCCCTCACGCCGGTATACGTCGTAAGACCGGATGCCCGGAATATCCACTTTATCCAATAATAATTTCCTGGCCATTATCTCTTTTAGTTAGAATATTTTTTTCATTTTTTCTCTTCACTTATCAAACCACTTTCATACTTCCACACTTCCACACTTGCCTCAGTTATTTACCGAAGCAAACTTCCTGCACTCTGCAATAATTGAATCTATTTTTTCTTTTGTCAGGTGTTCCCGATAAGTCTTACCCAGTTGCATCATCGGAGCATAACCACAGGCGCCAAGGCATTCCACGGTCTTAAGCGTAAACATCCCGTCATGGGTTGTTTCACCAACACCAATATTCAAAGTGCTCTTTATATACTGTATGATTTCATCAGATCCGTTGATCATACAGGGACCGGTCTGGCATACTTCGAAAACATATTTCCCTACCGGTTTCAGGTTATACATGGAATAGAACGTAGCAACTTCATATACTTCTACCGGCAGAATATGGAGTAACTGGGCCACATAGTCCATCACCTCCGGGCTCAGCCAGCCGCCAAAATGTTCCTGTGCAATATGCAGTACAGGCAGAATCGCAGATTTTTGTTTGCCCTCCGGATATCTTGAAATCAGCTCAGCAACTTTCGCCAGTTTTTCAGGCGGAAAAGAAAGTTCACTTAAAGGCGTTTCCAATGATTAATTATTAAAGATTAATTATTAATTGAATTTTCAAATTTCCACACTTTCACATTTTCACATTCGTCAGGCATCCATCTCTCCTGCAATCAGATTCATGCTGCTCATTGTAAGTACGGCGTCGCTTAACATCCCTCCCTTTGTCATTTCAGAATATGCCTGGTAATATATAAAACAGGGTCTCCTGAAATGCAGGCGATAAGGAGCACGACCGCCATCGCTGATCAGGTAAAAGCCCAGTTCACCGTTTCCACCTTCCACGCTGTTGTATACTTCACCCGGCGGAATTTCGGTTTCACCCATCACAATTTTGAAATGCCAGATCAGTGCCTCCATCTTTGTGTACACGTCAGATTTCTTTGGGAGGAAATATTCCGGCACATCGGCGTGATATACTTCTGCCTCGGCACCTTTGAATTCCTGCACTTTTTTATATGCCTGTTCGATGATCTTTAATGACTGCCACATTTCCTGATTACGAACCAGGAAGCGGTCATAGGTATCGCCTGTTTTCCCGACGGGAATTTCGAAATCAAAATCTTCATAGCTTGAATAAGGTGTATGTACACGGACGTCATAATCCACACCCGCGGCACGTAGATTGGGCCCGGTAAATCCGTAGTTCAAAGCTCTTTCTGCACTGATGCCTCCGGTGCCGATGGTACGGTCCATGAAAATGCGGTTCCGGGTAAATAAATTTTCAAATTCTTTTAAAACATCGGGATATTCCCTCAGGAATTTTTCCAGTTTTTCAAAGACAGTGGAATTAAAATTTCTTTCGAATCCGCCGATGCGACCCATATTGGTGGTAAGTCTTGACCCGCAGATCTCCTCATAGATTTCGTAAATCAGTTCCCGGTATTGCATTACATAGAGAAAGCCTGTAAACGCACCTGAATCCACGCCTACTACAGAATTGCAAATCAGGTGATCCGAAATCCGTGCCAGTTCCATGATGATAACGCGCATATAGTCCACGCGTTTTGGCGTTTTAAGGCGAAGCAGTTTTTCACAAACCAGGTGCCATCCCATATTATTAATGGGTGAAGAACAGTAGTTCAGACGATCGGTTAATGGTGTGATCTGATAAAGTGGTCGTCTTTCTGCAATTTTTTCAAATGCCCGGTGAATATATCCGACGGTTTGTTCTGCTGAAACAATTCTTTCTCCATCCAGTTCCAGGATATTCTGAAATACACCATGTGTTGCCGGGTGTGTGGGTCCCAGGTTCAGTGTGGTGGTGGTTTTTTCGATACTGCCTTCCGGAAGTTTGATGTGTTGTTCCATTAGCTGCAAATATGAAAGTGTGGAAATATGGAAATGTGGAAATGTTTTTCCAATTTTCTAATCACATCTTTCATTTAATTTATATTATAATCAATATTTATTTCTATCTGAACCATTTCCACATTCTCATATTTTCACCTTTCCACATTTGTTCAGTCGCATCAGCGACCAAACATCGCGTCATCCTTATCCATTCTCGTCTGATCCTCGAGCGGATATTCTTTCCGCATTGGAAAATAATTCATTTCATCCACATTCAGAATGCGCTTCAGGTTTGGATGCCCGACAAAGTTTATTCCGTAAAAATCATAGGTCTCTCTTTCCATCCAGTTTGCGGCGGAAAATAATTTAGTCGCTGTAAATACATCCGGCTTTTCAATATCTGTAAACACTTTATATCGTATACGGATATTATCTACCAGGTTGTGCAGGTGATATACCACGGCCAGTTCCCTACCCATCTGATGCGGATAATGTACCGCAGTCAGATCTGTCATAAACTGAAACCTCAACTCAGGATCATCGTAAAGAAACTGAAGTACTTTCAGATTCAGATCTTTTGGCGATTCGAAGGTGAGCATGTCATAAGGCTCTTCGAAGTTCGAGACCTGTTCAGCAAACTGTTCCTTAAGTCTTTGTTTTATGAATGCGTTATCCATTGAAACAAGTTAAATAGTATAAGAGTATTGGAGTATAAGCGTGGCATGATTGCCACAAGCTTATTTTCCGTAACTTCTATACATTATTAATAGTTTTTTAAACCCACTCTCATACTCCTATACTCCTATACTTGAATCAAATGATCTTTGATCATTTGATTCCGTAGCTCTGCATCAGCTCGCGGTACTGTTCGCCATTCCTTCTCCGGAAAGATTCTTCCCCAACAAGATCCTGGATCCGCATAAAGCCATCCAGAATACCCTCGGGTCTTGGAGGACAACCAGGGACATATACATCTACAGGAATGATTTGGTCAATTCCCTGCAAAACAGAATAGGAATCAAAAATACCTCCTGAAGATGCGCAGGCACCGACAGCCATGACCCAGCGGGGTTCTGCCATTTGTAAATAAACCGACTTCAGTATGGGTCCCATTTTCTTGGCAATTGTGCCCATAACCATCAGAAGGTCACATTGACGGGGTGAGAATCCAAGCCGCTCGGCGCCGAAACGCGCCAGATCATAATGAGAGGCCATAGTCGCCATAAATTCAATACCGCAGCAGGAAGTAGCAAAAGGAAGCGGCCACATCGAATTTTTTCTTGCCAATCCTACTGCGTCGCTGAGTTTGGTTGCAAAAAAACCGTCGCCCTTATGCCCTTCGGGCATATCCACCATGCTGATCGAATTCTTTGTATCAGCAGGAACCGTATGTACATTAAATCTTACAGGTCTGGTCATGATATAAACAGTTTACTTCCAACGCCCGCCAACCGGCGAACGACCGGGTATTATCATAACAATCGTGGAAGCGCCGGAGTTCTTTCTAAAATGTCAATCTTCCCATTGCAGGGCGCCTTTCTTAATAATATATACAAACCCGGTCAGGAAGAAAAATACAAATAACAGCACTTCAGCAAATCCGTACCACCCCAATGCCCTGAAATTTACCGCATAAGGATAAAAGAAAATCACTTCCACATCAAAAAGCACAAATAAAATGGCAATTAAAAAATATTTGATCGCCATCGGTTGCCGGGCATTTCCCACAGACTCGATACCACTTTCGAAATTCTTCAGTTTTTCATCCGAACTCCTTTTAGGACCCAGTAAGTGAGTTACACCAAGAACCAGAAATACGAAGGCGCCCGCAAAGAGTAACTGTATTGCAATCGGCAGATAGTCACCGGCAGTATTTGTTCTGGAAACCAGGTCCGTTGCCTGAATAAAAAAAGGACTCATAAGGAACATTCCATTGCGGAACAAAAGTAATACAGGGGGTTCAGATTTCATGGGAATGTTTTTTCCCCCTTTATATAATGAAAAAGATCCTGACGAAGGCATCAGGATCTTTTAAAATTTAATAATTATTTATTTCCCCGTCGACTGATTCGGTCCGCCTTTAGCCTTCGATGCCGGTTGTTTGGCCGGTCTTGTCAGCACTTCGAGTACTTTTTGAGCTGAGGTATTTGTGGGATCCGCTTCAAGTGCTTTCTGCATCCATTCAATCGCCTTTGGTTTGTCTTTCTTCACATCATTATAATATCCTGCCAGATAAAAACAGGCGCCTACCACCTGGCTTTTGTATTTCGCTGAATCCGGTGAGGACCTCGCAAATTGCACCAGCTTGATGTATGGTTCCACAGCAAGCCCCTGCGAATTCAGAGTATCATCTTCCGCCTGCTTACTTCTGGCACACCAGAGATAACCATAAATTTCATTCGGGTATTTTGGTATATAAATGCCACAGAAAATACTATCTGCTGTTTTATAATTTCCCGCTGAATAGTTAGCTGTTCCGAATTTAAACAGGTCTGAATTCGTCGGATTCTTCAGACTATTATACATCGCACCGGATATGATGGCTGCAGCCTGTTTATTATGTATCTGTTTAGCAAGATCCAATGCTTCGGTTGCATATTTTTGTTTATCGATATCCAGCGTATCCATGGCAATCGCCTTTGCATAATATTGAAATGCCATATTTCGTGTAGTAGAATCCGATAGTTTTCCATAAATCTTTGCGTATTCTTCAAAGTCCGTACTTAATAATAAGGTAGAATCCGCTTTCGCCAGAAAATTTGTCATGGCTTCTCTCGCAGTGGTATAGTCTCCCAATGAATCTGAAGCATACGCCACCAGCCGGTACATACGGGGATTCACATTGGCGCCATATTGTGAAATGAGCTGCTGGGCCCTGGTTCGTCCTTCGGCTACTTTACCCGACACGTACAACATGCCAGCTTTCATATATTCCAGATCCGCACCCTGATCAGAGTTTGCCGCATATTTATCCAGGTAGGCGGCTGCCTTGTTCACATCACGCAGATACCAGTAAAGAAATAATTGTTCGTAAGCCGGTGCATAAGCCGGATCGATCGTGACTGCTGATTCAAAAGCCGGCAGGAAAAATTCCCTGTTATTTTGTGTCAGATAAACAATACCGATTTTCATCTGCGCCTCTGCATATTTTGGATCCACACCCAGGGCCTTTTGATAATTGATTACGGCATTTCCGCCGTCTAATTGTCTCCTGTATGCATCTCCCAGTAATGTGTATGTAACGGGATCGTTGAATCTTTTGACCTGCGTGGCGGTAGTCAGTTTTTGTATGGCATAATTTAAATCGCCCGCTTTTGCATCAATATTCGCATAAGCTACTGCGTTGAGTACGTTGATATCTTTTTCCTTGGTCAGACTGATGGCTGTTTCAAACCGCTGGCGGGAATCCGTTGTATTACCATACAACAACTCCACATGTCCCATTCCGACCAGTAAAAGAGGGGCGTTTCCATTGGTAGCAAGCATTTTCTGATACAATGCTTTCGCACCGGCGGTATCTCTTGTATCACGGCGGTGGATCATGGTTTGCCCCAGCCAGTACACCGCATCAATATTGTTCGGGTTGGCATTGAGTACTTTTTCAAAGGCGCTCTGGGCACTGGCATACCTTTCATAGTACAAGAACTGTTTGCCCTGTTCCAGTGTCTGGGCGTTAACGGTGCTGCCGATGCAAGCAATTGTCAGTAGCAGGCTGTAACATAGTTTTCTCATTCTGAATCTCCTTTTATAGTGTATAAATATATCCAAAAAATGATTATTTCTGCATCTCTACATCACGTACGTCAAAATTCATACGGGCGGGTACCAGGTACGCCCGTTTAAAGATCAGCTGTCCCCTCTCATTCACAAGGAAGTTTACAAAATTATTTCCCACACCGCTCCAGTTCTCTTTCAATATATAATACAATCCACGTACCATGGGATATTTCCCATACACGATATTGGCCTGAAACGGATATACGAAGGGTTTATCCGTGCAACGCTCACACTTAATGGCCACCACTTTCACTTCTTTCATGAAAGCGAGTTCAAGGGAATCTTCCTGATCACCGATCCAGTTCAGACCTATAAATCCGACTGCATCCGGATGGCCCGCCACATAGGAAATCACCTGTGGGCTTGACCTGGCGGCTATCACGTTTTTCCCCAGGGCATCACCCTTTAAGATGGAATCCATAGCGTATCTGACTGTACTGGTAGCAGAAACACCATCCATGACCGCTTCTCTTTTCTTTTTATCATTTCCTTCGAGAAGATATTTTACATCGTTCATCGTCATCACCGTATCCTGGGAATGATTATTCACAATAAGTGCCACCGCATCATAGGCCAGCAGGCCGGAAATAGCAGGCGTTTTCACGGTATCCCTGAAAAATCTTTCCTCCGCCAGGCTCAACCCTCTCGTTACAATCACCATCCGGACGCTGTCATTGGAGAGATCCCGCAAACAGGCAGCCTCCGGTTTATAATCCACCAGCACATGTGCATCTGGAAAAGAACTTTCGAACACTTTGAGCTGAGAATCGATTACAGGTTTAAAAGACTCGTCAACACTTATATGAATGGTACCCGAAAGCGGCGTTTCCTGTTGAATATTGGGTTGGGAATGACATCCTGTAAACAAGACCCCTCCCAGGGCCAATACGATGCATGGAAAACATTTTAGCACAATGTTCATCCCCTTAAATTATTGGTTAAAATAGTTTTTTTTGTACCCTCTGTAAATCCGGAAGATTCCATAAAGAATACAAAGCCCTGCAAACAAATAACGGAACAAATCATCAATGCCAAAAGTGACACCCAGCCGGGGGGCCAGCAGGAAGAATATGCCAAGGCAAAAGATGATGACACCCATTCCGTAATCCATAATAGATCTTCTCAACCGGTATCCTCTGGCACGTTTGTCAAGATCCTGTTCTTCAGGCATGAATATGCATTTAAAAGCGATGAGCAATATACATAAAAAGCTTAAACAAGTCCGGAAGTCCGGAAGACTGGAAGTTTGGAAGTTGCCAACCGCCAACAATTCATTCCGGCCGCACAAAATTTACGGGCAAACTAAAATACACTGCTACATTACGATGATTTTGGGATCCGGGTTTCCAGCCAGGCATTTTCGAAATAACCCGTTTCACTTCTGTATTGAACTCAGCATCTGCCGGAAGGGTAATTTCAATATCCCGGACCTGCCCGTCAGCGCCCACCACGAACCGGGCAATTACTTTTACCTGTGCACCCTCTTCCAGATTATTTTCCGGCATATGCAAATTCCTTATCAGAAATCTTTTTAATGCCTCCGGACCACCTGGAAATTCAGGCATGATTTCAGCTTTATACAGTACCTCGTTTTTGTTTTCAACGGACTCCGTAGTTTGGCTTACTGTTACACCGGATTCTTTTCCGTTTGAAGGAGGTTCTCCATTGTCAGGCGGTCCTGCGATTGTTTTTGTACCGATATTACTTGTTTCGATTTTATCAACGGCTGGCATGGGCTCCTGAATATTCCGATCAGCAACAATGACTGGTCTTGTATACGCTAATGTAACCGGTGGTTTTGGAACTGAAGCCCTGGCATGCGGGGGCGGGAGTTTTACTTCTTCCTTTACAAATTCCGGGATGATGTCTTCCGTCACGTACATTAATTTTTGTGCAGAGGATACGGATGAATATGGATATAACCATATAAATGTTATCAGGACTACGAGTGACAGGACAATGCCCATCGAAATAAGGAGTCTTTGAGGGTAATATTTTCGTAGTGGATAAGCACCGTACGATTTGTTTCTGTGTTCAAATAGCAGATCCAGCGGATCAGCCTGTAAAATGGCAAGAGGTTCCATATAATCTGTTTTAAAATATGAATGAATCAGAAATAGAACCTGCGCAGTATGTTTGAGATGCGGACCCAAAAAAATTCCATAAATGAGTCGAAGGTTGACAGTTGAAAGTTGACGGTTGACAGTTGGCAGTTGGCTGAGCCGTACAATTTCCAGACTTCCAGACTTCCACACTTCCACACTGGATTTAGCTTATTTTTGCAGGCATGAAAATTTTAATGGTTTGCCTCGGAAATATCTGCCGCAGCCCGCTGGCTGAAGGAATTCTGGAATCAAAAGCAAAAAAACTGGGGCTTTCCTGGGAAATAGACAGCGCGGGTACCAATAACAATTATCATATCGGGGAAGCACCTCATCATCTTTCCCAGAAAGTGGCCAGGCTTAATTCTGTCGATATCAGCCAACAATGCGCCAGGGCATTTGTGCCTGAGGATTTTGACCGGTTCGATATGATCTATGCAATGTCAGGCGATATTCTTGTTGACATGAAAAAAATTGCCAGAAAAAAATTTAGGCCTGAGAAAACAGATCTTCTCCTGAACGAAATATATCCGGGTCAAAATCTGGACGTACCGGATCCATGGTATGGCGAAGAACCAAATTATCATGAAGTATATGCGATGATCGACAAAGCCTGCGATAAGATCATTGAGAAATACCTATCCCTTAAATCCGTCTGAACATGAGTAAACCCGGCTTGCCTCAGGGAACGCGTGATTTCGGATCGCAGACTGTTTACAAACGCAATTTTATCTTCGAAACCATCCGGTCTGTATTTGAATTGTATGGATATGAACCGCTTGAAACACCGGCCATGGAAAACCTGGACACCCTGCTTGGAAAATATGGCGAGGAGGGAGATAAACTGATTTTTAAAATACTTAACAACGGTCTGGATCACGATTCAAAAAAAGATTCGGCAAGGGCTGCTTTCGAAAATATACTGGCTGGTAAAAATGATAAAACGATTACGGAACGCGCTTTGCGCTATGATCTGACAATACCTTTTGCACGTTACGTCGCAACACATTTTCATGAGCTCAGTTTTCCTTTTCGTCGTTACCAGCTGCAACCGGTCTGGCGCGCTGACAGGCCACAAAAAGGTCGTTACCGTGAATTCTATCAATGTGACGCAGATGTGGTAGGGAGTAAATCGCTGATGAATGAAGTTGAACTTACCCAGATCTATATGACTGCTTTTGAAAGATTAGGGATTGATGTGGAACTGCGTATCAATCACCGGAAAATTCTGGAAGGTCTGGCTGCGTCCTGCGGCGGTGTGGAAAATACAATCCCGATCACGATGGCCATTGATAAGCTGGATAAGATTGGAATTGAAAAAGTAAAAGATGAACTTCTGGAAAAAGGACTGGAAAAAAAGCAGGTTGAACGGATCGAAAAGTATCTGCTGATCCATGGAAACAACAAAGAGAAAATTCAGCAGCTGGCGGATCTTCTTCCCGGTACCGCTGCGGAAACCGGCTTGCGTGAACTGCAATATGTATTGACTTTTTTTGAAGGACCGAATTCAAAAAATTCGTTGAATGCCGGAAAAGTAGTTCTGGATTTTTCCCTTGCCAGAGGTTTGAATTATTATACGGGGATTATTTTTGAAGTCCGCGCAAAAGGAGTGAATATTGGAAGTATCGGAGGGGGCGGGAGATATGATGACCTCACGGGTCTGTTTGGTGTTTCGGGAATACCCGGCGTGGGAATTTCATTTGGCGTGGACAGGATTTACGATGTTATGGACGAACTGAAACTTTTTCCACCTACGGTTGGGCGATCCACCGAAGTACTGTTTTTTAACCTCGGAGAAGCAGCAGCTTTAAGAAGTTTTGAACTGATGCAGGAATTGCGGAAATCAGGATTCCGATGCGAATTATTTCACGAGCAGGCGAAGTTTGATAAACAGTTTAAATACGCAGAGAAAAAAAATATCCCCCGTATAATAATTATTGGCGATGATGAATTGAAGTCAGGAATCTCGAAAGTTAAAGATCTGAGATCAGGTGTACAGATTGAAGTGCCATTTGCTGATCTGATCAGTGTGGTAAACGTGGATGTGTAAAAATGTATTAATTCGAAATTGAATTTGCAAATGACAACTTGGTAATCTGAATTTTATTTATAGGAATGAAAGACGATTACATCCCTTCAAAAACAACCGCTGCTCCCTGACCGACGCCCACGCACATGGTTGCAAGGCCATACTTCGAACCCCGTCTTTTCATTTCATGAATCAATGTGGTGGAAATCCGGACACCACTGCATCCAAGCGGATGACCCAGAGCAATGGATCCGCCATTTACATTTATTTTCTGAAGATCCAGTCCCAGGTCATGAATACAGGCAATGGACTGCGATGCAAAGGCTTCATTTAATTCTATGAGGTCGATATCGTCGATTTTTAAACCGGCCCGGTAAATAGCTTTTTGAGAAGCCGGAACGGGGCCCAATCCCATAATCGCAGGATCAACGCCGGCAACCCCCATGGATACCACCCGCGCAAGAGGTTGCAGATTATAATTTTTAACAGCCTCCTCACTTGCCAGTAATATTGCTGCCGCTCCATCGTTTAGGCCGGCGGAGTTTCCCGCCGTAACGGTCCCGTCTTTCTTGAAAGCCGGTTTTAACCGGGCAAGTTTTTCAAGCGATGTTTCCCGGGGATGTTCGTCTTTAGTAACCCAGCTAACGAGCTGATCCCGCACGAGCTCCACAGCTATGATCTCATCATTCCATTTTTCAGCAGAAAGGGCGGCAAAATATTTCAGCTGCGATTCAAGTGCAAATTCATCCTGCGCCGTACGGGAGATTTTCCATCTTTGTGCAACATTTTCGGCTGTTTCACCCATCGAAAATGGATAATATTGTTCGGTCAGATTCTTGTTGGGAAAGCGCCAGCCGATAGTGGTATCCACCATTTCGAGTTTCCGACTGTATGCGGATGTCGGTTTGGCCATTACAAAAGGTGCCCGCGACATACTTTCAACCCCTGCCGCTATATAAAGATCTCCTTCTCCACACATAATAGCCCGGGAAGCATCCATCAACGCCTGTAATCCGGAAGCACAAAGCCGGTTCACCGTATTGCCGGCAACAGAAACAGGAAGACCAGCCATCAGCGCTGCCATTCGCGCCACATTCCGGTTGTCTTCACCAGCCTGGTTTGCATCCCCGGCAATCACATCTTCGATGGCCTCTGAATCAACACTTTGATTACGTAAAAGCAGGGTGCGAATCACATAAGCCAGCATATCGTCGGGTCGCACGGAAGCCAGAACACCTCCATATTTACCGATCGGTGTGCGAACTGCATCTATGACATAAACTTTTTTCATGGATTTTATTAGTGAGCGCAAATATCCGGCATTTTACGTTTAAAGCCTAAAGCCCAACGCTTGACGCCCAACGCTTAACGCCCAACGCCTAACGCCCAACGCCTGACGCCCAACGCTTAACGCCTAACGCTTAACGCCTAACGCTTAACGCCTAACGCCTAACGCCTAACGCCCAACGCTTAACGCCCAACGCTTAACGCCTGAGAGTCGATGATCCGTTCCCAACTCTTATACTCCTATACTCTTATACTCCTACACTTGTGTTTATGTATCTTTGCCGCTTCATGAAAACAGACAAAACAAATATCCGGACGCTCTCAAAGACCGAGATACAG
>DASXNJ010000290.1:0-4370 GCA_036495145.1 Puia sp. | reverse complement strand
GAGATCGGCGTGCGGAGAGTATTGGGGGCGAAAGTAAATACCATCGTCACTCTTTTATCCAAAGATTTTTTAAAACTCGTTTTAATTGCGTCCCTTATTGCATTCCCGGTAGCATGGTATGCCATGTCGCACTGGCTGGAGGATTTTGCTTACCGGACCAGTATTCAATGGTGGGTTTTTATTTTGT
Organism: Puia sp.; assembly: GCA_036495145.1. Classification (GTDB taxonomy): domain Bacteria; phylum Bacteroidota; class Bacteroidia; order Chitinophagales; family Chitinophagaceae; genus Puia. The sequence continues at coordinate 4,183 of DASXNJ010000290.1, read as the reverse complement.
CGGGTGTCCTGGCGCTGATTGTCGCCCTGGGCACGATTAGTTACCATGCCATAAAAGCTGCGGTTGCAAACCCTGTTAGAAGCCTTCGGTCCGAATAAGTAATTCGTAGCGCAGATGAACTAGGGTCGGGGTTATTCATACGTTGTATGTTTCCCAGTTCTGAAAAGGGTTGCAGATAGTTGAAGCCATCCTCGCTGTATCGGACAGGGACTTTGTACGCGAAAGCGTAATTTTACTTGAATCATTCCCACTGAAAATAATTCCGTCTACCACCAGCAGAAATGGATTGTACCTGACAGTAGGAGGATTATATACTTCCTTGCAATTCAATGATATAATAATCAAAATAAAAAAAACCAATATATATTTCAGATTCGTCATCCTGAATAATATTTTGGAATTCCGCCGGGGATAATACACTAAGCTACAGAATACCCGCAATTCTTCTTTTTAAGGACACACATTCATCTTACTATTGCTCAATTCACAACCTTTTTGATGTAAATTACGTAGTACTAACCTGTTCTATCTCACCTCGTATTCTTTTCTCTAACGTAAGAAATCAATAATTAACCGGACCAATACGTCGTTTGATGAAGTACAGGATGGCTGTTTTGACATTGTTGATTTGCTTTCGGTCATTTTCCCAAACGCAAACCTGTCCCGTTAATATCAATTTTGCGACCGGGAATCTTACACATTGGTACGCATATACGGGCAACAATGCAAACGGAAATGGCCCATCTGCCATTAAGAAAACATACGATTCCACAAGTACCGCACCGAATGGTACAATCGGAGCATCCATTTTTTCTGAATACGGTCTACCATCCAGACTGGGAATACAGGTAATTACAGCCAGATCGAACGATGAATTTGGCGGGTTTCCAACCATTCCCACAATCAACGGATACGATTACGGTTACTCTATCTTACTGGGTTCAACTGCCATATCCAGAAATGGTGGTGCAAATGGTTCGGGCGCCGGCGGATATATTCGAGGGGTAAGTTATGGCATTCATGTTCCGCCAGGTCCGGCTACGGAGCCTTATACAATGACCTATGCGTATGCTATGGTATTGGAGAACGGAACGCATGTATCCAGTCAGCAGCCTTATATATCGGTTACGCTCAGAACTCCGGCTGGCGTGATCACGTGCGCGTCACCTAATTACCTGCTGCCCACTTTTGGTAATACAAATCCGCTGACAAACGGACGGGGAGCCACTCTTGACAGTGCAACGGCGAAAAAAAATGGCTTCCGGGTAAGCTCCGTGCATTCTCCCAATGAAGATCCGGGTACAAATGGCCTGGGTGCCGGTCAATACCTGCAGGATGTATGGACGAAAGGATGGACGGAAGTTACTTACGACCTTTCACCATACAGAGGACAGGATGTAAGTCTGACTTTTGAAGCAGACAACTGTGTACCGGGTGGACATTTTGCATATGGATATATCGCCATACGCAACAGCTGCGGAGGACTGATGATCAGCGGAGATTCTCTTGTTTGTAATAATTCGGTTGAAACATATTCTGTACCTACGTTGGCAGGAGCCACTTATAACTGGTCAATTCCGGGTGACTGGACCATGCTCTCCGGCGATACCAGTAATATCATACAGGTAAAGGCAACTGAAAATGGGGGTACCGTTACTGTTCATGAAAAAAATAGTTGTGCAGACCTTTTGGACACGATTCAAATAAAAACGCTTCCCTCACCGGTTGGTGGAACGCTTGCGGGTTCTGCTTCCGTCTGCGCTGGCGAAAACACCAGCATTTTAACTCTCTCAAATTATTCCGGAGCTATCAAAAACTGGCTTTCATCTCCCGACGGAAAAACGTGGACGGTCCTTCCTGATACGGATTCACAGTTTACGGCCCAAAATCTGTCTGATTCGACTTTTTACAGTGTCGAAGTCGGAAAGGGAGATGTCTGTCCTTCAGACACAAGTACGCAGGCATTGGTGGCCGTTGATCAAAAATCAGTGGGCGGAAAAATATCGCCTCCGGAATCAACTTTATGTTTGGGCCAGACGGCCGGTGAGATCCTGACTCTTTCCGGAAATACCGGATCGGTTTTAAACTGGCAATACTCCACCGATGGAACTAATTGGGCAGATTTGCAACCAGCCACTAATACCACGGCCACCACCATTGCGGGCATAAACGTTTCCACCCAATACAGACTGATTGATAAAAACGGCGTCTGTCCGGCCGATACAAGTTCAGTCGCCAGTATTCTATTCAATCCAGTTTCATTTCCACAGGCAACAGCATATCCGGCTGACACAACGATTTGTTATGGAACTGTCGCTTCACTAAATGCCAATATTCAAACGGGAACCAGTTACACCTGGGAGCCGGTTTCGATTGGAAACAGCGATATTGCATCGACACCATTCAATGTGGTGAACCCGGTCACACCACTTACTACAACTGATTATATTTTGCGGATTATAAATAAGGGGTGTCCGAATCCATTGTTGGATACCTTTCATATTGCCGTACTTGCGCCTGTGATCGTGGACGCCGGTAGGGATACTTCGGTAGTTGCGGGACAGACTTTGCAATTTCAAGCATCTTCAGATGATCCCGGACCTGACCGTTTTACCTGGTCGCCAATCATCGAACTCAATGATCCTACGATTCCGGATCCGCTGGCGACCTACACCATGGAAGACAATATTATCAAATACGCGGTCACGGCAACAACTCCGTTTGGGTGTACGGGGGTCGGTTATATCACAGTGAAAGTCTTTAAGACGAAGCCGGATATATTTGTACCAAATGCTTTTACACCCGGCGGAACTGTCAATACCATTTTCCGCCCGATACCTGTCGGTGTGGCTTCCCTGAGATATTTCAGGATTTATAACAGGCTCGGTCAGCTGGTTTACAATACGTCTGCCATTGGTAGCGGTTGGGATGGAAGATTAAATGGCTCTCTTCAGGGATCTGGTGGATATGTCTGGATGGTACAGGGCACAGATTATCTGGGTAACATCATCACCAAGAGTGGTACAATGGTATTGGTAAGATGATAGGCCGGCAATGAGTTATGTCTGGTAAGTGGACTGCTGATCACTTAATTCCGGTAAACGCGGCAAAGCAGAGATTCTTATGAAAAATTTCTGTTTGTCTGAAGCCAGTTTTTTTCATCAACTCCACTTGAAAGTTTATCGACCGGGGTGAGTCCTCTTTACTTACATAATCCAACACTTTCTGCCTGTATTCTTTGCCGCCCAGAACTTCCAGATAATCACCATACTTTTCCCAGGTATATTGATTCAATATTTCTGTATCCTGGGTAACCAGATCTGTGATCATCAAACATCCGCCGGGTTTCAGCACCCTGAATAATTTGCTGAAAATGAATTCCCAATCCGCATCATCCCGCAAATGATGTAAAACAGCGCCGGCCAGGATAATATCAAAATGATTTTCCTTCAGGTTAATATCCCGGATATCTCCCTGTAAAATCCTCACTTCTTTATCTGTTACATGAGACACTCTTTCAAAAGCTCTGTCCAGCATGGGTCTGCTCAAATCTACCAGTGTACAGTTCAGATTATTCAATTTTGAAAGCATCATCAGTGTGTAATTACCGGCTCCACAACCGATATCCAGAAGATTTTCGGCCTGCGGTACGATTCTTTTGGCAGCTTCCGTGGTCAGTTCCAGCGAGATCTTCGCATCAATGGTTGAAACCTGGCCTGTATCCAGGTTGGAAAATCGTTCTACATCCTTATCGAACCGGTCCCTGATTTCTTCGATGGTTGATTTATTCATCATCATGATTTGACTGTCACAATTTTTTAAAACGGGTCTAAAATATATCTTTTATTTACGATCGGATATGCAATTATATTTTCCGTACTGGGTTTTCGCTGGTTCCGTTGGAATGCAACAAAATAATGAATCTGTTAAAACCGGAAAGAATCTTTTGAAATCATTTTGCCAACCTGAATGGCTGTGTGCCGCAAATTCTGCGCCGTATTCAACATGGAAGTTTTCAGATCTTGATCCGGTTGATTGACCGGCAATAAAATATCGAAATAACGATCCAGTTCCGTTTTCATCATTGCAGATGTCTTTCCTGCAAGGCCAATCACCGGAATATTTTTTTTCTTTGCTCTTAGGGCAACACCATATGGACCTTTGCCATCCAGCGTCTGAAGAT
>DASXNJ010000289.1:0-2688 GCA_036495145.1 Puia sp. | reverse complement strand
AAAACCAAAAAGCCGCTGACAGCAGCCAGCCTGATGGATGCCCAATCCAACAGGTTCTCTTTTTTCCAAACCGCCCAGATCATCATGAGCAGACCGGCTATAATAAAACGGATGGCTCCCAAAAGAAAAGGCGGGAAGCCGTGCAGTGCGCGACTAATAAAAAAATAAGTTGAACCCCAGACAATGTAAACGGTCAAAAAAGCCAGAACAACCTGCAGGGTGCCAGGAGTCCTGATTATATTATTGTTCATCTTCTTCTGTTTATACTGGTTCGGCAAGCGACAATCCAAAGTTAAAAGGAATTTTATTATATTTGCTTACGAAATCGATGTATTTATAAACATTTGCTTTCGAAAAGCATCCAAATGTCTAAAAACACCTTCCATATGGAACTTGATAAAACGAGCTGGTCTATTCTGGCCAGTTTGCAGCAAAATGCAAGGGCTTCTTTTGCCGACATCGGCAGAGAGGTTGGATTGTCGGCGCCAGCCGTTGCCGAACGAATGATTAAACTGGAGGAGGCCGGCATCATACAGGGCTACCGGATTGAAGTGGATTATGAAAAAACGGGCTATGCATTAAAAGCATTTATCGCATTTACGGCGCACTCGGGAAAACTACTTCCGTTTCTAAACTATATTGGTAAACTGGATGAAGTGGTGGAATGTCACCGGGTGACAGGCAATCACTGTATATTTCTGAAAGTGGTTGTTGAGAATTCCGGACACCTCCAGGAATTACTGGCCCGCATGATGGAATATGGAGATACAACCACGTCCCTCATTCTTTCCAGCCCCATTACGCACCGGATTTTTTCGAAACATGAAAGTAAGTCTAAAGGAAAAGGTCAGGCTGCAAAGTCGCGCCCGGCATAAACGAATACATATCTAAATTTGCGACGCCTTCTTTCCGTAATATGTCTTCGTCAATAAAATGATTGCCGGTTGTTGTTTTGGAATCACTGCCGAGAATAATGGATGCTGCGTCTGCCATAATTTCCGGTTTACGACTCACCTGAAATATTTTTTCACCGCCCAGCATATTTTTTACAGCCGCTGTCGCAATCAGTGTTGCGGGCCAAAGGCTGTTGGACGCAATACCATATTTTTTAAATTCTTCTGCCCAGGCTGCTGACATTAAACTCATATTGTATTTACTGAGGCTATAAGCTACATGCGGTTTGAACCATTTCATGTTGAAATTTAACGGCGGGGAAAGCGTAAGGATATGCGGATTTGCGGATTTTTTCAGCAGGGGAACCGCGAGTTTTGTCATCATGAATGTTCCACGAACATTGATATCGAACATCAGGTCAAAACGTTTGGGTTCTGTATTTTCGGTGTTGCTGATATTGATCGCGGATGCGTTGTTGATCAGGATATCCAGGCCGCCAAATTTTTCCGATGTTTTATCAATCACATCCTGAATCAGTTTTTCATCCCTGATGTCGCAATATACTGCCAGCGCTTTTCCACCGGCTGCTTCTACTTCAGCGGCAGCGGAAAATATGGTTCCACCCAGCCGGTCGTCTTCAACAGTTGATTTGGCGGCGATCACAATATTTGCACCTGATGTCGCCAGTTTTAATGCAATCGCTTTTCCGATTCCCCGGGTGGCACCGGTTATCAAAACGGTTTTGTTGTTAAAATTCATAAACAGTGAGGATGATCATGTCAGTCCGAAAGCATGGCATGAAGTATGTGATTGTATTCCTAAAGATAATACGATGTCTTCCAATACAGATTCTTATTTCGTATTTCAACTGGCAAAACCCAAAGGCAGCACGCCCAATCCGCCACCTGAAATGCCTCCTGTTGAACCGTCACCCATTCCTCCCGTAACTGATCCGGTGCCAACTGTTCCTCCTGTCAGGGGTATGCATTTTCAATTCTATCCTTATATACTGAGTTAGCGCGCTTTTTAGTATTTATATTTGGGTCCTGAGGGCAATATGGAATATTTTCTTGGGATTGATATAGGAACCACGTCAGTGAAATCAATTGCTTTTTCCAAAGAAGGAAAATCGTTGTATGAATCTTCCGTTTCATATGCTATCAATCATCCATTGCCGGAGTGGAGTGAACAGGATCCGGAAGAAATTGTACGAGCCGTTATCAAAACTGTGGAAAATATTCTGCAGAAATTCCATCCGGAGATTCCTGTTTTATGCAGTTTTTGTTCAGCGATGCACAGTCTGATTGCTGTAGATAAAAGCGGTATGGCTATTTCGCCATCCATCATCTGGGCAGATAATCGTGCTGCCGGGATTGCATCAGAAATTATCCGGACGAACCGCGCAAAACAATTCTATGAACATACCGGGCTCCCCGTCCATGCCATGTCACCTTTTTGCAAACTTCTCTGGTTAAAGGAAAATCAGAAGGACCTGTTTGAAAGGGCTCATAAATTTCTCGGGATAAAAGAATATGTATTTTATAAACTGTTCGGCGTTTATGTCATTGATGTATCTGTTGCATCCGCTACGGGATTATTGAATGCCGTGACGCTTCAATGGGATCCGTGGATACTCGGGCAGGTTGGAATTGCGAAAGACAAATTTTCGGATGTTGTTCAGGTGAATAAAATATTTTATTCATCGGGAATATTTCCAACACTGGAGAAAGTTCCGTTTGTGGTTGGCGGCAGCGACGGTGCGATGGCCAATATCGGATCTACGAGCGAGCCGGG
>DASXNJ010000288.1:0-24267 GCA_036495145.1 Puia sp. | reverse complement strand
TTATGTGGTTCAGATTTTTTATAGAACATTTCTCCGTTAATCTCCACGCCTTTTTCAAACGATTTTTTTGCATTGTCCCATGCTCCACCCGCATTATTCTGAAACATACCCATCAGTACTCCACTCACCGTAGCACCAGCCAGAAAACCGCCGAGTGCTTCCGGGCCAAGTAAAAATCCCATGATCAACGGCGAGAATATAGCAATCGCTCCCGGTAACATCATTTTTTTAAGTGAAGCCTCGGTAGAAATGGCCACACATTTGTCATATTCAGGTTTCCCGGTCCCTTCCATAATGCCTGGTATGGTCCGGAACTGTCTTCTCACTTCTTCCACCATAGCCATGGCGGCCTCACCTACTGCACGGATTGCCAGAGATGAAAATATAAAAGGGATCATAGCGCCTATAAATAAGGCGGCAAGAACTTTGGCCTTGTAAATGTCAATGCCACTAATGCCGGCAACTCCAACAAATGCTGCAAATAAAGCGAGCGAGGTGAGCGCCGCTGAAGCAATGGCAAACCCCTTACCGGTGGCAGCTGTTGTATTTCCGACTGCATCCAATACATCTGTTTTTTCCCTTACCTCTTTTGGTAATTCACTCATTTCAGCAATACCACCTGCATTGTCGGCAATCGGACCAAATGCATCGATAGCGAGTTGCATGGCCGTTGTAGCCATCATACCGGCAGCAGCTATCGCAACTCCGTATAGTCCGGCACAGGCATATGCGCCCCAGATGCCTGTGGCAAGCACCAAAATCGGTAAACAGGTGGATTCCATTCCAACAGCAAGTCCACCAATTACGTTGGTTGCGTGCCCTGTGGACGATTGACGAATAATCGACATCACAGGCCTTTTACCCATTGCTGTATAATATTCTGTGATCATACTCATCAGAGTTCCTACAGTAAGACCAACAGCTATCGCGCCAAGGACTCCCCATTTCGTAAATTCCAGACCACGCAATGTCATCGTATCCGGCAATATAAAATAAACCAGCCCGACAGATGCTAATGCTGTTAAAATGATTGAACCCCAGTTGCCCATATTAAGGGCCTTTTGAACACTGGCAGTACTAATGCTGGCATTTTCACTGATTCTCACAAATAACGTTGCTACCATAGAAAACAAAATCCCCGTGCCGGCAATCATCATGGGTAACAGTATAGGGGACATGCCACCAAAATTATCCTGCGAGACGGTTTCCTGTCCCAGCACCATGGTGGCGAGGACTGTAGCAACATAAGAGCCGAAAAGATCCGCACCCATTCCGGCCACATCACCGACATTATCACCGACATTATCGGCGATGGTTGCGGGATTGCGCGGATCATCTTCCGGAATTCCGGCTTCCACTTTTCCAACCAGGTCAGCACCTACATCAGCTGCTTTCGTATATATACCGCCTCCAACACGCGCAAAAAGAGCTATGGATTCTGCACCAAGTGAAAAACCAGTCAGTACTTCAATCGTGCGCAGCATTTCTTCAGAATTTACCTCCGCATCCGGGGCAAAAATGGTTTTCAGTATAATGAATAAACCACCCAATCCAAGAACAGCCAGACCCGCAACACCAAGACCCATCACTGATCCCCCGGTAAATGACACTTTAAGAGCACGACTCAAACTGGTTCTGGCCGCATGTGCTGTTCTCACATTGGCTTTTGTGGCAACCCGCATCCCGATATAACCGGCCGTGGCGCTCAAAATGGCACCCAGTATAAAAGCAATTGAAATTGACCAGTGGGAGTGAGGGTTGGTACTGGCCATAAATCCAAGCAGCAGTGCTACAATAATCACAAAATACCCCAGAATTTTCCACTCAGCCTTCAGGAAAGCCATGGCACCTTCGGCAATGTACTGGCTGATTTGTTTCATCAGATCAGTACCTGATTCCTGCCTGGAAACCCATTTGAATTTTAGAAACGTATATAAAAGACCGACAATTCCCATCAGGGGCACCAGATAAATCAATTTGTCCATATTTATTAGATCTGAGATTTTTAGGGGAGGCAAAAATAGTGGAAAACAGTTAAAACCCCGATAAATGATGCCAATATCTTACCCGTACTGATATACATATCAGTATATTATTTCCATTTTTACGAAAATAACCGTACCTTTGCGCTCCATTTTTAAATGGTCTTCCCGCCAAGGCAGGATTGAATTGCCCAAACGGCCCCACAAGTGATCAGCCAGTGCCGATCCGCCAGCAGGGTATCAAATAAAACCTCATCAGAAGATGCCAAAGGTTAAAACAAATTCGAGTGCCAAGAAAAGATTTAAAATCACGGGCACCGGTGAAATTACATTCCAGAAAGCTTTCAAACGACACATTCTTACAAAAAAATCTACAAAAAGAAAAAGATTAATGGCGAAAAAAGGAAAGGTTAGCCAGGCTAATCTGGACTTTGTAAAAAGACTGCTGCGCCTCAAATAGTCCGGTTACTTTTAACTATTAATTTTTAACTTTTAACTTATTATCATATGCCACGTTCAGTAAATGCGGTTGCCTCGAGGGCCCGCAGAAAACGGATCCTCAAACAAGCCAAAGGATTTTATGGGAAGCGCAAAAATGTCTACACGGTAGCCAAAAACGTGTTAGAAAAGGGCCTGACTTATCGTTATGTAGGCCGCAAACTTAAAAAACGCGAATATCGCGCTCTGTGGATCGCCCGCATCAATGCAGCCGTACGGGCTGAAGGACTAACTTATTCCAGGTTTATCCACCTGCTCAATGAAAAAGGTGTGACGCTTGACCGTAAAATGCTGGCTGATCTGGCTATGAATGAACCGGAAGCGTTTGCAAAACTGATCGCTTCAGTAAAATAAAAAAGATAACTATTATATAAAGAGGTTTCAGCGGGGATTGACGAATCCCTTCAGAAACCTCTTTTATTTTGCGATTGATTACAGAAATTTATATTTGTATCACATTCATTCACTAACTAAATCGACCGGCCATCATCCATCCAAGTGATTCCATGAACAATACGTATGCTGATCTCGTACAGCAAACGTTTAATTTCCCGCAGGAAGGTTTTGAAGTGAAGGAAAATTACTTAGAATTTAACGGGGTTGATATAAAAGCCCTGATTGATAAATACGGGACGCCGCTCAAACTTTCCTATCTGCCCAAAATCGGGATGCAGATTAAAAAAGCAAAAAAAATGTTTGCTGCTGCAATGGCGCGCCACAAATACGAAGGCAAATATTTTTATTGTTACTGCACCAAGAGTTCTCATTTTTCATTTATCGTAGAGGAAGCTTTAAACAGCGATATTCACCTTGAAACTTCTTATGCATATGATATCGATATAATTAAGAAGTTATACGCGAAGAAAAAAATAACCAAGGATACTTATATTATATGTAACGGCTTTAAACAAAAACCATATACCAGCCGTATTGCTTCGCTTCTCAATACCGGATTCAGGAATGTGGTTCCCATCCTGGACAACAAAGATGAATTGCAGCAATATAAAAAATCTGTCAAGGTTCCGTTTAAACTGGGTATCCGGGTAGCCGCCGAGGAGGAGCCTAACTTCCCTTTTTATACATCCCGATTGGGTTTCAGGCCGCGTGATGTACTTGAATTTTATGTTGATAAAATTGAAGGCAACGAAGATCGATTCCAGTTGAAAATGCTGCATATATTCCTGAATAAGGGTATAAAGGATGACATCTATTATTGGAGTGAACTTAATAAAGTGATCAATCTGTATTGTCAGTTAAAAAAGATTTGTCCGGAACTGGATTCCATAAATATCGGTGGTGGATTCCCGATAAAGCATTCTCTGGGGTTTGAGTACGACTACCAATTCATGATTAATGAGATTGTCGGGAATATCAAAAAAGCCTGCAAACGAAATCATGTGCCCATGCCGAATATCTTCACTGAATTCGGAAGTTATACGGTAGGGGAGAGCATGGCACATATTTACAGCGTGATCGGACAAAAAATGCAAAATGACCGTGAAATATGGTATATGATAGATTCTTCTTTCATCACCACATTACCGGATACCTGGGGCATCGGTGAACGTTTTCTGATGATGCCCATAAATAAATGGGATGTGGAATACCAGCGCGTGGTCCTGGGTGGGATTACCTGCGATAGTCATGATTATTACGACTCAGAAGAACATATCAATGAAGTATTTCTGCCGAAACTCAATAACGGCGAGCCACTATATCTCGGATTTTTTCATACGGGCGCTTACCAGGATCAGATCAGCGGATACGGAGGAATTAAACATTGTCTCATTCCTTCTCCCAAACATGTAATAATGAATTATGATAAAAACGGGAAACTGGTAGACTGGCTTTATGCGAAGGAACAAACGGCACAGAGCATGCTGAAAATTTTGGGATATTAATGTTTCAGCTTATATTTCTTATTTACTTTATTTGAATTAAAATATTCATTCAGCTGTTCTTCGGTCATATTTGTATTCTCATCAATAGGCACCTCAATCAGCTGGACCTGAATTTGTTTCATCTCATCTTTTAACTTGTTGATTTTTTTTACGATGTCCGGGTCTTTCTCGCCCGTCAGCGTATTTTCGCGTAGTTGATAATCCAGCCTTTTGATAGATGAGCGTATAAGAGAAGCCCCGTTCTGCTCAGCAACTTTTTGTGGTGCGACAGATTCCTTTACAGGCACCAGCGCGACACCGGCTCCCGGCAGGATCTTACCAGCCGTTTGAGCGCTTACCGAAGACGCCGATGATAAAACAGTTCCACCTAATGCAGATGATGAAGAAGTCATGTCAAATGATGTTCTGGTCGTCTTTGTGTTTTTTACTTTTTTATCCAGTTGCACAAAAGCGTATTTGAGCTGCAGGGTATAGGTATGCACATCTTTTACAGTGCGCTGATATTCCTGAAGCATGAAAGGATAGTTCAGGGCGGATTTCACATATAATTTTACCAGCGCAGTGTCTCGGTTATAAAACTTATTTACGCCGATAAAATATAAGAGTACCAGCTTTTGATTCGCCGAATCGGTTTCCTTGATAAAATCATATGGCGGACTCCACGAAAATTCGTCGTCACATTTTTTTACAGGTTTGTAATTTTTTATCGGGAGATTGGAAAAGAAGCTGATATTTTCCACTGGAAAACTTCCTTCTTCACACTCTATTCGAAAATTAATGGTATCTCCTTCGTCAACAGATAATATACTATTCACGGAGGGCTTTAGACGGGAAGGGATGATTTCGGTAGTGAAGAATTGAATGGTAAAAGTCGTATCAACACGTTCGGAAGGATCCTTCAGATTCTGTACACCCACACTGACTTTATAAGGAAAATCATATTTTAATCTCCCTGAAAGAAAGTAAGATTTGTCGGCTTTAAAAGTGAGCACTCCATTGTCTTTGTTTATTTTCAAACCAAGCGGTGAATTCTTCAAATACCAATAGAAATAGGTGGGATTTTTATTTATCTCAAGACCATAGCTCATGGTTGAGTCTACGTGCAGGGTAAAATAGGGGCTTAGATTTACAATTCTTAGCATACTGTCCTGAACAGGATAAAGCGTATCCGCCAGATTTTTCTGAGACGGGACCTGGCTAAAAGTTGGAATAACCCAGGTTAATCCAAAAATCATCAATACCAAAAACCTTCGGTAGCTGGATTTACTCATGTCTGGTTCAAGAAAATGAAGCGCAAAATTAACCCAGAACGGTTAGAGTAAAAAGCCAAAAAAAATCCCCTCTGCTTTTAGCGGAGGGGATACACAACCATCCATATTACACGATTCTTAAGAGAGAATTAGGCTATATTGATTTGCTTTGCAATTTGTTTTGACTCTTCTTTCTTTGGTAAAAGAAGTTTCAACACGCCATTTTCATATTTAGCTTCGATGCCGTCTACATTAATCTTCTCATCTACAGAAAAACTGCGTTTGAATGACCTGAATTCGAATTCACGACGAATGGTCTTATAATCTTCTGATTGAACAGATTCTTCTTTCTTATCAAAGCTGACAGTTAATAAACCCTGTTCAACCTTGATTTTAAAGTCTTCTTTGGTTCTGCCAGGCGCACTAATTTCAAGATGGTAGGCTTCCGAAGTTTCATGGATATTTGTCTGAGGGAACGCAAGCAGGTCCTGTCCAAAAGAACGGGCAGCAACAGGAATCTCATTTAATAATTCATTAAACAGATTGCCAAAAGGTCTGTTGTTAACTTTTACAAGTGTCATGGTACTATAATTTTATAATTTGAATGAATGATTACGATCCTGATCAATCAAACCCCATACCGACGGATTTTTATAAGATTTTTGATGTCATAATGACCCCTTTAGGCAAACGATAGCGTCATAATGGCGGCCACGTGGAGTGAAAAGCACATTTCGTCATTAATCACATAGACCTGCACGAGTTTAAGTTCCGGTAAATGAACAAATTGATTAATTTTGCGTTGTTCTAAAAAACCTAAACAATGTATCCCGAACAATTAGTTATACCGATGAAAGAAGAGCTGACTGAAAACGGTTTCAGCGAAATGAAGACCCCGGCGGAAGTTATCAATCAGCTGGAAACAAAGGGAACGACGCTGGTCGTTATTAATTCTGTTTGTGGCTGTTCTGCTGGTACTGCAAGACCTGGTGTTTTGATGGCCGTTCACAATACGACAAAAAAACCTGATCATCTGACAACCAGTTTTGCCGGGTTTGATGTGGATGCTGTCAGAACATTACGTGAAAAATTACTGCCTTATCCGCCATCTTCACCCGCGGTGGCTTTATTTAAAGATGGTCAACTGGTTCATATGATTGAACGTCATCATATTGAGGGCCGTTCGGCACAAATGATTGCTCACAATTTGATTGCAGCATTCGACGAATATTGCTAAAAGAAAAGCAATATGACAATCAGAATTTCTTAAAGAAAACGCATAAAATAAAGGATATAATCGTTTAGACTATATCCTTTATTTATGAAAGCCAACCGAAAAAATTCCGTACAATCCAGAACCTCAGTTTCCCGGAAAGCCTTTAATCCCTCCGCTCTTACCGCTATGGCAATTGGTAAAAAACTCCTGGAAATAAAACGAATCTCGGGCGCAGGTGAAATAACAGAATTAAATATGGCGCTTTGGAGGCATTTGAAATAATGGGGTGAATCCGTTATTTAGCCCGCACGCTGACAGCAATTCTCCTGTCTCTTTTCCGATCTTCATCCGAGGCATCAGCTGAGACTTTCGCATATTGTGAACCATATCCTTCTGAACCGAGAAGCTGCTCAGAATTAGCGCCAGACGTCTTCAAAGCGCTCAAAACCGCACCTGCTCGGTTCTGAGATAGCCTCAAATTACTCAGGCTGTCGCCGGTTTTATCCGTGTAACCACCGATCTTTATTTTTACTTTCGGATAGGCTTTTAGAATGGTAGCAATATTTTGTATCTGGACGCTGCTTTCCTCCGTAATATCTGCACTTCCTGTTTTAAAATTCAGGTTGTCAAAATCAAACCACACATCTTTTCCGGGCACAGCGGAGGGATTATTTAGAAATATTATCAACTGATCTTCAATTCCGTTTTTGTATGCATTCAATTCGGTACCATCAGGCATTTTTAATTTCATAGATTCACGAGTCGTCCCTTCGAAAATATTAACAACAGAATCAGTTCCTGTTCCGATTGTAGAAGTCATAGTTTCTGGATCGTCGGAACCATTACAACCTTTGAAAACAAAAATGATAAGACCCAGAACGAACATGGTTCCTAATACCAATGGAAGCCAGTCCACTTTTGAGTTACGAACCTCTGAATGAACAATTTGATCAGATGACATAAATATGATTTTAAAAGTTAAAAGTTGAGGGGAGGATTAAAAGAGTGATTAAATGTACTGAAGGGCAACGAAATCTTAGGTTGGCAAATGAACCTAAATAATTGTTAGTTTCTTCTATTTGACATAATATAAATTATAGGAATATTGAATACATTAAATAGCTCATTGTAACTGTAGTCTTGTCCGAGACCGAATACGAGACTAATTGACGAATTGTATATTCTATTGACATTCAAATCGAATTAAGCCTTGATTGCACTTTTAAATGATAAATGCTAAATATTTTATTTATGAATGTCCGGGGTTAGTCCGATATTATATATTTTAAAGTCAAATAACCCAATTGAAATTCAAAAAAGAATCCTCGTTTTGGATTCATTCAGTTTTTTTTACTCTCCTGAACCGCTCCTTCCTGATTGCTTTTGGCGTTATAAGCTATATAATTCTGGTCAAAAAAGTATTTCCTACCGTAAAGGAAATGGGCATTTGGGCGCTTTTCCTAACCATTTTTACGCTGTTTGAAAATATAAAACAGGGATTGCTTCGTAATCCCATGATTAAGTTTCTGAGCGAACCTGAATACGTAAATCATCGTAACAAAGTTCAATCAGCATCACTGATTACCAATATTCTTTTCTCAATCCTGGTGATCGGATTGTTGTTTTTTGGAGGACAAATATTCGCCGGTTGGTTGAATGCGCCTGAACTATTTCCATTATTTCGGTTAGGCATATTTGTAATAATCGCACTCATCCCATTTAATCACTTTGAAGTTCTGCTGCAGGCACATTTCAAATTCAAAGGTATTTTCTATGGCTATTTGTGCAGACAGGGAATTTTTATGCTCTCAGTGATAGGTCTTTTGTTATATCATAAATCGATTCTGACATTAATTAATCTGGTCATATTGCAGATTATTTCCCAATTACTTGGATCCCTGGTATTGATGTATTTCGCCAGAGGATATTTATATCGGTTTTTCGAACCGGATAAACGGACCATGTTGCGTATGTTTAATTTTGGAAAATATATTTTTGGCACAAATTTGTGTTCTTCCTTCGGAAAATCTGCGGATCAATTTATTTCGGCCGGAATCATATCTGCAAATGTGGTCGCTTATTATAATATTGTATCTCGTATCAATAATATGATGGATGTCCCATCCTTCGCCATTGCGGATGTATTGTTTCCAAAGAATGTAGAAGCTATGATAAGCTCAGGGCCGGACAAAGTGCGTTATTACTTTGAAAGAATGGTTGGTACGATTGTAAGCATCCTGGCTCCGCTTAGTATTTTGATTTTTTTAGTTCCACATGTCTTTATCACTTTATTAGCAGGCAATAAATATTACGCAGCGATCCCGATACTCCAAATTGTAATTCTATTTAGTATTTTGCGACCGTTCTCGTACCAGTTTGGAACCACTATGGATGCGATCGGCAAACCCGCCCTCAATTTTTGGGTGAACCTGCTTGTCATGATATTAAATTACGCATTCATGTATATCGGCCTGCGGTATACAGGTTGGCTGGGTGCAGCTTATGGAGCTGATATAGCAGCCATTTTTTCTTTCCTGATCATGTATTTTGTTCTCAAAAAAGCCGTCGGCGTACAAATTGGCGAAACCGTGAAATGGATTTGGAAATCATATGCAGAGATATTTAATTATCTCAAAAAAGCAGATAACGCCCGCATTCGCTAATATAGTAACCTTGTCTTAATCGTGTTCTTCACATCCTTTAATAAGCCGATTGCCTGTGTCGAAAGCTTTTTGTCCACATCAAGCACAACATACCCGATCTCGTCGTTCGTTTTCAGATATTGCGCCAGAATATTGATGTGATGACCGGACAGCCTTGTATTAATATCTGATAATACCCCCGGCACATTATTGTGTATATGTAAAATTCTATGCGAGTCCGGATGCTGTGGTAAATTGAGCTCTGGAATGGTATGTGAGCCCGTGGTAATTCCCATTTCCAGATATTGAAACAATTTATTACTTACGTCATCTCCAATATTTGCCTGAGCTTCCTCAGTAGATCCGCCGATATGGGGTGTTAATAATACATTGGGAAGTTGCTGGAGTGGCGTCATGAATTTATCACCGTTCTTTTCAGGTTCCAAAGGATATACATCAACACCGGCACCAGCCAGGTCTCCATTCTCCAACGCTTTGGCAAGTGCCTCGAGATCAACAACTTCACCTCTTGCGTAGTTCAATAAAATGGCCCCCTTTTTAAATTGCCTGATAACATTTTTATTGATCATCAACCGAGTCTGGTCTGTATTGGGAACATGAA
Organism: Puia sp.; assembly: GCA_036495145.1. Classification (GTDB taxonomy): domain Bacteria; phylum Bacteroidota; class Bacteroidia; order Chitinophagales; family Chitinophagaceae; genus Puia. The sequence continues at coordinate 14,156 of DASXNJ010000288.1, read as the reverse complement.
TGGAAACAATGTCAGAAACGGAAACCAGATCCTTCACAGATTTCTTTGGCACAGCATTCCCGAGCGGCAATTTCGTTTCGATATCAAAATAAACCACTTTCATCCCCATGGATTCTGCCAATACGCTTACCTGGGTTCCTATGTTTCCATATCCAATAATTCCCATCGTTTTGCCACGAAGTTCATAACTTCCTTTTGACTCCTTCATCCATATTCCCTCATGCGCAAACCTGCTTTTGTCAGGAATTCGGCGGATGAGCATGATAGATGCCCCGATTACCAGCTCAGCCACAGACCGGGTATTGGAATATGGTGCATTAAAGACCGCTATACCGTTTTTTGTAGCGTTTTTGAGGTCAACCTGGTTAACCCCGATACAAAAACAGCCCACTGCCTGAAGTTTTTTAGCCGCCTTTAAAACGCCTTCGGTGATCTGCGTTTTCGATCTGATGCCCAGCAGATGGATATCTTCAATTTCCCGGATCAGATCGGATTCCGACAGAGCTTTCGGAAGCCTCTTAACAGATGTATAACCAGCAGCAGAAAACCACCTCACAGCTGCCTCGCTGATGTTTTCAAGAAACAAAATATTCACTTTTTCCTTCGGATAACTGGTAATTTTCTTATCTGTCATAATCTCCGTACGTTTTTATCGTTATTCCTTTATAAATAAGTTGCAAAATTGCCGTTAAAAAAGGAAACGGAAAAACAAAACTCGTATCCCGTTATCCGAACAGCATAAATAATTTATTTTTGCGCCTTAATAACCGAAAAAAATATACCTGTTGAAAACCATTTGCTGCTATTTATTTGCCGCTTCCTTCCTGGTTTGTTGCGGGCAGTCGCCTGCGGTCAGGCAGCCCACTCCAAAAACACAGGACTCTTCGCTGCTAGCTTTAGCAATTCCACGCCCAAAGACCCTGCGACCCGATGAATTCAAGTTGTACAACAATGCGTCCCGGAGGTTTTTTGATTCCTTGTTTGCACATGGATTTAACGGCGGTCTGGTGGTTGCTCACAATGGTGTTGTCGTCTATGAGCGTTACAGCGGTTTTAGAGATCCCCGAAAGCATAAAGACAGCGTAAATATTCATACAGCATTTCACCTGGCTTCTGTTTCCAAGACATTTACTGCCATGGCAATACTGAAATTATGGGAAGATGGAAAACTTGACATCCATGATGATATTTCCAAATACCTCACTGGTTTTCCACCCGGAATTTCCATTAAAAATCTCTTAAGTCAACGCAGTGGGTTGAGAAATTATGTTCACTTCATGGATCAATCTGGTTGGGATAAAAGAAAATATCTTAGCAATACAGATTTACTTCAATACATTATTCAACATCACGATCAGGTAATCTATACAGCTGCAGGGCATCATTTCGAATATTCGAATACGAACTACGCATTTCTGGCGCTCATCATTGAAAAGGCTTCGGGCGAAACATATAACGAATTTCTTACAAAAACTTTTTTTCAGCCCTTGCAAATGCAGGATACTTATGTGTATGGAAATCAGGATTCCGCCAGGGCTACCCGATCCTACAGACTAAGCGGCAGAGCCTATCCGACAGAATACCTCGATATGGTTTATGGCGATAAAAATATTTACAGTACACCGGAGGATATGCTTAAATGGGACGCGGCTTTACGTGGAGGCATCATGTTTAAGGAATCTACACTTGACAGCGCTTACACGCCATATAGTAATGAAAAAAGGGGTAAGCGGAATTATGGTCTTGGATGGCGAATGATTGTTTATCCATACGGCAAAAAATTAATTTACCATAACGGATGGTGGCATGGAAACCGTACGGTATTCATCAGGATGATGGAAGAAAACGCCACGATTATTGCACTTTGCAATAACGACAACAAAAGAGTATATGCTTCCAAAAAGCTTTGTGATGTTTTTGGTAATTACCAACAGAGTCACGAAAACTTTGAGGAGCCCGACAACGATCCCGAAGGCCGCGGTGGTGAAAACAAAAAACCTTAATACAGCTGATCATTGATTTCTTTAAATCAGTGCTTACCAGTTACAGTTAGGCATTAGAACCTGAGCTTTAGGCGATCTTCTTAACTTCGCATGATGAAATCGCTCGAATCTTTTCTTTCAGGGTTCAATTCACCTTATTCAGTATTCGACAAAAACAAAGCCCTTTCGCTTTATAAACCCAGAAATCCTTTTGCAAACAAAGGAAATTTCGGACATGCCCTGATTCTCGCGGGTAGTTATGGTAAAATTGGCGCGGCCGTTCTGTCAGCTAAAGCTTGTTTATCTGCCGGCGTGGGGTTACTGACATCGTTTTTACCTTCCTGCGGATATGAAATTATGCAGACATCAATACCGGAAACGATGGTAATGGTGGATGACAATAAATTTCTTCTGACAAACTGCCCCGCAAACCTGGATATTTATCAGGCTGCAGGATTGGGACCGGGAATTGGAACAGAAGATGACACAGTCGATATGGTAAGGAATTTTATAAATTCTTTTGAACATCCGCTGGTTCTGGACGCTGATGCACTTAATATCATCAGCAAGTCACCGGAACTTCTGTCGTCTCTGAAACAGTCTACAATCGTCACACCCCATCCAAAAGAATTTGATCGCTTATCCGGGAATAGCGAAAACGATTTCGCAAGATTTGAAAAAGCCAGACAACTTGCTGTCCGCCAAAAAATCATCGTTGTTTTGAAGGGGCATTTTACCGGAATATTTTATCCGGATGGAAATATTTCATTTAATACAAGTGGAAATCCCGGCATGGCAAAAGGCGGCAGCGGGGATGTGTTAACTGGTATCATAACCGCTTTGCTGGCACAAGGATACGCCGCACCCGCTGCTGCAGCGCTTGGTGTTTATATTCACGGATACGCAGGTGATATTGCAGCGGGCCTGCTTTCGGAAGAAGCAATGCTGCCATCGGATCTCATTCAGTGTTTGGGAAAGACTTTTCTGGAATTGAAAAAGGAATCTGAAAAATAATTTTTAAGATGTTGTTTGACGCATTGAAAATCCGTTCTGTACAATTTAAAAACCGAATCGCCATATCTCCCATGTGTCAGTATTCATCTGTTGATGGATTTGCAAACGACTGGCATCTGGTCCATCTGGGATCCCGGGCATCGGGCGGCGCGGCCCTCATCATTCAGGAGGCGACGGCAGTTACGAAGCGTGGTCGGATCTCACCCGACGATATGGGATTATGGAAAGATGAACAAATTGAACCACTGCAAAGAATAACCGGGTTTATAAAAAAACAGGGCTCAGTACCAGGAATTCAATTGGCACATGCGGGCAGAAAAGCCAGCATGAGTTCACCCTGGAAAGGTGGAAAACGTTTAGAAGAATCGGATGATGGCTGGATTACACAGGCCCCCTCCGCAATCCCTTTCAACGAAGGATATACTTTACCTGAGGCCATGTCAAAGCAAGATATCACACAGACAATAAGTGCTTTTAAGTCGTCCGCAATTCGGGCACTGGACGCAGGCTTCGAAGTCATCGAAATACACGGAGCCCATGGCTATCTGATCAACAGTTTTCTTTCTCCGCTGAGCAACCAGCGCACCGATGAGTATGGAGGTAGTTTTGACAACAGAACACGATTTGTAAAGGAAATAATCAGCCATATCCGAAGTGTATGGCCAGAGAAACTTCCTCTTTTTCTGCGCATATCATGCACAGATTATTCCCCGGATGGATGGGATATCGTTTCATCCGTGCTTTTGTCGGCTATGGTAAAGCAAATGGGTGTTGATCTCATCGACTGTTCATCCGGAGGTCTGATTCCGAATGTCCGGATCCCGCTGGAGCCTGGATACCAGGTGCCATTTGCAGAAACAATCAAAAGAGAAACCGGCGTGATGACGGGGGCCGTGGGATTGATTACAACCGCGTCTCAGGCAAATGAAATAATTGAATCCGGTAAAGCAGATATGGTCCTGATTGCAAGAGAATCATTACGTCGTCCTTATTTTCCCCTGACAGCTGCAAAAGAGCTTGGCGAAGATATTGATTGGCCCCTACAGTATCTGCGCGCAAAACAAACAAACAAGTGATCGTCTTCCGTCTTCTGCTGTCATATACTCTCTACTATAGGAAGAGTGAATGAGAATGAACTGCCCTTCCCTGGTTCGCTTTCTATTAACAGTGATCCTCCGTTTTTAGAAAGAAAGTCCCGGCATAGCATAAGTCCAAGTCCCGTACCGCTTTCCTTGGCGGTCCCGTTTGTAGTATAATAAGAATTATCCTGTATTCTTGCCAGCGCATCGCGATCCATTCCGATTCCATTATCAATTACAGAGACCCGGCAGAAATTAGATTCAGCTTTCAAACGGATAATAATCTTGCCATTCTCAGGCGTAAACTTGATAGCATTGGAAAGCAGGTTTCTGAGTACCATGGTCACCATATCCCGGTCGGCAAATACAACCGGCGAATCTTCCATCTCCCGGATGATTGAAATTTTTTTTGTTGTTGACTGGAGCTGGTGAACATGAATGGTTTCATTTGTAACATCTTCCATACATAATTCATCCGGTGAAATATTAGCAGAATTCATTTGACTTTTTGCCCAGTGCAGGAGATTTTCCATAAGCCCCGTTGTATAATTCAAATCGCTGACAACGTCAGGGATGATCGATTTGATCTCTCTCCCACTCATATCCATCTGCTGCATACTGCGGAACAGATTTCGGAGCGCGTACATAGGTGTTTTCATATCATGTGATATCACTGAAAACAGCTTGTTTTTTAATGAATTCAACTCACTTAGTTCCGCCGCTTTTTGTTCTATCTCGGCTTTTTGCTTTTCAATCTTGTCATTCTTTTCCTGCAGAGCTTTATTGGTGGAAAGAATACCAAACTGATAAAGATTGTTTTCTTTTTTAATCAGGAAGAGCGCGTAAAAGATAAAAACGATGGCAGTCACCTGATTGAATAGGTATAGGAAGAAATTGGAAGTATGCAGCTGGTAGGTGTATTCTTTATTTATGACCACAAGCACAAAATAACTTACCATCGAAAGACCCAGGGAAAACAACATCTGACTGATCTGTGGAAGAAAAAAAACAGCCAAAATGCCGTTCAGAATAAAATACAATTCAACCCCGAGATTCATACCACTCATAAAGACAATCGAAGTCGCTAATGGATATAATACAAAATACGTGATCATGCCCGCTTCATAACGATAATAAAAATTGAGGTAGAGTACCAGGAGACTCACCCAGGCCGGCAGGCTCGCAATAAAAAATACAGCAATAGGGAATTTGTAATTTCCAAAAAAACAAAGCAAAGGCACAATGATTCCTGTAATAAACTGGAAGAAATTCAACTGGTTAAAAACACTCAGTTTACCTTTTTCCAATTCATCCATCGTCCTGGTAAACCCCAGCGACTTAATTTCCTCCAGAAAATGATGAGATTTTTGGGAGAATGATTCCATTCTCTCGTGCAGCGTGCGGCTTTTTACCTGTTGAAAAACCTGCTGCAACTTATCCTTCGATCCGGTGATCTTGCGTCCAATTTCCAGCAGCCTGTTTTTACCCTGAATAAAATTGGTATTGCTTTCGCTTTTCATTCGATATTGGTCTTAAGGATTAATGAATTTAAACATTAATTGTGAATAAGACAAATTAAGCGTCCTCTCTTTCCATCATACCGCCACCGCAGAAAGCAAAGGTATATGATAGATAAAATTGAAAAAATGAACATCAAAAAGGCATGTGGAAATAAAATACCGGTCCAAATAAAAAGCATCTGTCTGAAGACAGATGCTTTTTATCTTATCCTGACTACGGATTTATTCTTTTTAAACCTTGAGCGGTGTTTTGTCCTTTTTCTTTGCCTTTTTCAAAGCCGCTTCAATCCCTTTGCTCAGATTGTCATAGGTAGGTTTACCGGTAAACATTTCTCCATTAATAAAGAAGGCCGGGACGGTGGTTACGCCTTTCTGAATACCCTCCCTCAAATCACCCTGCACCTGCCAACCGTAGGTAGCATTTACCAGATGATCCAGGAATTTCTTGTTTGAAATACCAGCTTCTCTGGAATGTAATTTCAAACTGGTAGTACCCAGGTTGTGCCTGTTGTGAAACAGGATATTATGCATCTCCCAGAATTTTCCTTCCTGGGCCGCCGCAACAGAAGCCTCGCCGGCTTTCAAACTGCGCTGGTGGATCTTGGTAAGCGGAAAATGCCTGAAATTAAAGCGCACTTTCCCTTTGAATTCTTCCATAATCTTCTTTACCACTTCATGGGCTTTTGCACAATCCTCATTCTCGTATTCCCCGAATTCCATCAGGGTCACCGGAGCTGTATCCGGACCAACAAATACGTCCCTTGGTTCAATGATCTCTATGATCTCTTTCTTAAACGCCATAATATATATTCCTTTAAAATTTTCCCTTTGCTATATAACAGATTTCCTTGCGGAAAGTTGAGTAAAAAGCCTCCAGTCCAGACTATCTGGCAGGAGGCGGCTAAAAATAGGTATTTTAACTGAAATACCTTGCATTTTTTACGTAAGCGCGAAGGATAATTATTTAGTTAACAAGTTATTAAGAAGCAATGCCCATTTTTTCCTTTTCCTCATGTTCGTTCCTGAAAACGACCAGTCCGTCGAAAACATCCACCAATACCGGGTGCTGATGATCTATATTACCCTCTAAAATCTTTTTACTCAATGGATTAACGATCATTTTCTGAATCAATCTTTTAAGCGGTCTTGCACCATATTGTGCATCATATCCGTTCTCGGCCAGATAATCCAGAGTGTATTCCGTAAAACGGAGATCTACCCCGTTTTTCATAAGCATTCTGGACAAATTGTCCAGTTGAATTCTGATTACACCTTTAATCTCCGTTTTTAACAGAGGTTGGAACATGATTACTTCGTCTACCCTGTTCAGAAATTCCGGGCGAATCGTCTGTCTTAGTAGGTCCATCACTTCCAAGCGTGTCTGTTCAACCACTGCTTCTTTATTACTTTCAGTAACGTTTTCAAAATTTGCCTGTATTATCTGGCTGCCTATATTACTTGTCATAATAATGATCGTATTCTTAAAGTTTACGACCCTGCCTTTATTATCAGTCAATCTTCCATCGTCCAGTACCTGAAGTAAAATATTAAATGTATCAGGATGTGCCTTTTCAATTTCATCCAATAAAATTACACTGTATGGTTTACGACGAACAGCTTCAGTCAGCTGACCACCTTCATCATATCCGATATATCCGGGAGGAGCACCGATCAAACGGCTGACGGTATGTTTTTCCTGGTATTCACTCATATCTATACGTGTCATCATGGACTCGTCATCAAAAAGATATTCCGCGAGTGCCTTTGCAAGTTCAGTTTTACCAACTCCGGTTGTACCTAAAAAGATGAATGAACCAATCGGACGTTTTGGATCCTGTAAGCCGGCCCTGCTCCTTCTGATCGCATCAGCTACAGCCGCAATGGCTTCATCCTGCCCAACTATACGCTGATGCAGGTGTTCTTCCAGATGTAAAAGCTTCTCCCTTTCACTTTGCAACATTCTGGAGACCGGTATGCCGGTAGTTTTGGCCACCGCCTCGGCAATATCCTCCGCATCTACTTCTTCTTTTAGCAGTCGTTTGTCGGAGTTGTTGGCCAGTTGGGAGGAAAATTCTTCTATTACTTTTTCTGCTTCTTTTATTTTCCCATAACGGATCTCCGCTACTTTGCCATAGTCACCTTCCCGTTCTGCTTTTTCTGCCGATAATTTTAATGACTCTATCTCAGCTTTTGCATTCTGAACTTTTTCAACCAGTTCCTTTTCCTGTTTCCATTTTGACATCAGTGTATCGCGGCTAACACTCAGATTCCCGATTTCACTGCTCAGCTGACGAAGCTTTTCATCGTCATTTTCACGCTTGATTGCTTCCCTTTCAATTTCCAGTTGCCGGATTTGTCTTTGCAACTGATCCAGTTCCTCCGGCATTGAATTCATTTCAAGCCGAAGTTTAGCTGCGCTTTCGTCAATGAGGTCGATTGCTTTATCCGGGAGAAAACGATCGGTTATATAGCGGCTCGAGAGTTCAACGGCAGCTATAATCGCCTCGTCTTTAATCCTTACATGATGATGTGTTTCATAACGGTCTTTCAGGCCACGTAAAATGGAGATTGCATCTTCTACACTGGGTTCATCAATCATTACTTTTTGAAAGCGACGTTCCAATGCTTTATCCTTTTCAAAAAACTTCTGGTATTCATTCAGTGTAGTTGCCCCAATGGCACGAAGTTCTCCACGGGCCAGTGCCGGCTTCAATATATTGGCTGCATCCATCGCACCTTCCCCGCCACCTGCTCCTACAAGCGTATGAATTTCATCAATAAATAAAATAATTTCACCATCGCTGTCACCGACTTCTTTTACAACAGATTTTAATCGTTCTTCAAACTCACCTTTATACTTTGCGCCGGCAATAAGCTGACCCATATCCAGGGCATAAATTATTTTTGACTTCAGATTTTCAGGAACATCCCCATTAATAATACGGTGTGCCAGTCCTTCTGCAATGGCGGTCTTTCCCACGCCAGGTTCACCAACCAGAATCGGATTATTCTTGGTTCTTCGTGAAAGTATATGAAGGGTCCTGCGGATTTCTTCATCGCGGCCAATGACCGGATCAAGTTTTCCCTGCCGGGCAAGCTCGTTCAGATTCTTTGCATATTTATTCAGAGCATTGAATTGGGTTTCCTGCGTATTGGATGATACTTTTTCACCTTTTCTCAATTCCCTGATGGCGCTGATCATGCCTTTCTCTGTCAGGCCTGAATTCTTCAGCAACTTGGCAGTTGCATCATTCCCCTGAACAATGGCAAGAACCAGGTGCTCGGGTGTAATAAATTCATCTCCGAATTGTTTTAGCACCGATCCGGCCCGCAATACGACATTATTTGCTTCGCGACTTAAAGCCTGAGCCGGATCTCCACTGGTAGTTCTGGGAAGTTTGTGAATTAGTTCATCCAGTTTGGTTTCAAGAACCGGTATGGTTACATTGTTTTTTTTCAGGAGATATTCCACAGGTGAATCTTCCTGATCCAGCAACGCTTTCATCAGATGTTCCGTTTCGATGTTTGGGTTCTGGGCATTGAAAGACAATTGCTGCGCCTGTTGCAGCACTTCCGATGCTTTTATAGTAAAGTTGTTTAAATTCATGATTGTTTTTTAAATCGGCAATAATGATTCAAAAGGTAAACCATTTCCAAAAGTCTGAAAATCTGTCAGCTAAACAGATTTCATCATGTCGTGTCTTCCGGTTGATTTGTTTTGGGCTGCTAATCTGGCTGAATCCAATGGCACAGTCCTCAAAAGTTGTTCCATCCAGTTCCCCCGAAATGGATGCGTTCCTGACTTCAAATCAAAAACTTTTCGGGACGGATGTCATCGCATTAGCTTACAAAGACGGCAAGATTGTTTACAAAAAAGAGCTCGAAAAGGAGATTGGAGATTTTAACGGAAAAGTTCAGGTTCCGGCTTCAGTCGCCAGTCAATGGTTGGTTTCCGCTACTGTTATGGCTTATGTTGACGAAGGCAAAATTTCGCTCGACGATAAAGTAAGTAAATATATTCCAATTTTTGCCAAGTATATGAAAACCTATATCACCATTCGCAACTGCCTCGCATTTACGACAGGTATTCATGCAGATCCGCCCGGCCCGCTGAAATTATTGGAAAAATCCAAATACCCCGATCTGGAAACAGAGGTGAACGCCTTTGCATCCAAACGGGATATTGAATCGAATCCCGGCACGGAAATTTTTTACAGCCAGATAGGTCCTGATATTGCGGCCCGTGTATTGGAAGTGATCACAAAAAAAACTTTCGACCGTTGTGTATCGGATAAAATACTTCGTCCATGTAAAATGCGGGGAACTAGTTTTACAAATGATAACGGGCTCGTAACGAATGCAGCGACCGGTGCCATTACCACCGCAAATGATTATATCAATTTTCTTGGTATGCTTTTAAACAAAGGAATGTTTGAAGGGAAGAGAGTGCTGAGTGAAAAGTCCATTGCCGATATGGAAACCATACAGTTCGCGGCCGTTCCGGTAAAATATATGCCGAAGGAAGCATCCGGCTTAAAACTGGGTCTGGGCTGCTGGATAGACATTGGCACAACAGTCACCAGTTTAAATCTGATTGGATTTTACCCTTATATTGACCGAAGATTGAATTATGCTGCCATCCTGGTTTCACGTAAAACAGATGAACCTAAAAAGGAGCTGTATACCCAGTTCAAACAAAAAATGGACGCGACATTTGGCAAATAATTTCAATTGACAATTAACAATTGGTAATTTTTAAATGTATTGGTTAATGATATTTTCAAGCCATTCCTGTTTACCACTGATCTGCCCTGGTTCGCCATTTGTCAGTGCAAAATTCCTAAGATCCTCCAGCCGCAGTTTCCCGTTTTCAAATTCTGCACCTTTTCCAGAATCGAACGAAGCATATCTTTCCTTTCTGAATTTTTTATAGGGCGATTTCGCGAGGATCTGATCGGCAATAATGAGACTGCGTGCAAAAACATCCATCCCACCGATATGTGCCAGGAATAAATCCTCTGAGTCTGTAGAATTTCTTCTCGTTTTGGCATCGAAGTTCACACCTCCGCCAGCCAGACCACCTGCTTCCAGGATAATCAGCATCGATTCGATGAGTTCATTGATCTGCGTAGGAAACTGATCCGTGTCCCAACCATTTTGCTGATCTCCACGGTTCGCATCGATACTTCCCAACATGCCGGCGTCCGCCGCTACCTGGAGTTCATGCTGGAATGTATGACCGGCAAGCGTTGCATGATTTACTTCAATATTTATTTTAAAATCTTTATCCAGGCCAAAGGTTTTCAGGAATCCGATCACCGTTGCGCAATCATAATCATATTGATGTTTGGTAGGTTCGCAGGGTTTTGGCTCAATAAAAAAGGTTCCTTTGAAACCCTGACCACGCGCATAGTCACGAGCCATACCCAAAAAACGGCCAAGGTGTTCAATTTCTTTTTTCATATTAGTATTCAGCAGTGACATATAACCCTCACGGCCACCCCAGAACACATAATTCTCCCCACCCAGCGCAATCGTTGCGTCCAGTGCGTTTTTTATTTGTAACCCCGCATAGGCGACGGCAGCAAAATCAGGATTGGTAGCCGCACCATTCATGTAACGAGGATTAGAAAATACATTGGCTGTTCCCCAAAGTAATTTGACACCGCTTGCAGCTTGCTTTTGCTTTGCATAGGCTACCATCGTTTGCAACCGATGTTCATACTCGGATGCCGAACTGCCTTCATCTACGAGGTCGATATCATGGAAACAATAATAGGGCACACCCAATTTGGTTATGAATTCAAACGCGGCATCCATTTTATCTTTTGCTGCTTGTACAGGATCTCCGGAAACATTCCATGGAAAAATTTTTGTTCCCGGACCAAAGGGGTCATTACCCGTATTGCAGAAGGTATGCCAGTATGCTACGGCAAATTTTATGTGATCCTTTAGTTTCTTGCCGGAGATAATTCTGTTTTCGTCGTACCATTTAAATGCAAGCGGATTGTCTGAATCGGGCCCCTCAAATTTTATTGTTCCAATGCCAGGAAAAAATTCCTTTGACCCCGTAATGATTTGCATAAAAATAAATTTTTACTATACTCAGCATCTGACGTCATACTTTTTACGGCTTTTTCCAAAGCTTTTGAAGTTTCTTCATTTGGCAGATGCAAATATATTAAAGTAAATGAATGAGGATTGTAAGTTAACTGATTGTTATCAATCAGAATAGCCGTTTTGGAAGTTTCGAGTTCCTGTCAACCGTAATTCTGCCATTTACAATCTCGCCACGAAAACTGAGGCTTGTCAAAGTGATTATTTTATTTTCTTGAAAACGATTTGTTCGCTTTCTTTTTTGACCACGAAAGCATAGAAATTTCGGAGGTCGGTATATTCTTCAGTCGGGAAAAACGAAGTACCGAATTTTAAACGCACACGCATCTGAATATTATTGTCAACTTTTTGGATCAAGTATTCAAATGAGCCTTCATTCTCATTAAAAGCGACTTTTGTAGACTTAGGAAGCTCATCCACCTGATATCCGGCGGGAATCTCCATATTTAGTAAATAGGTTTCGTCGATCTTATATGGAATTTCAACAGGAAATAATCTCTCTGCGGATTGAAAAGGATTTGTCCTATGTCCTTCGCCTAACATAGGATTCAGATAGAGAATATCGGCACCAGTAGCAAGATTTTGCAAAGCAAAATCGTAGTGGACGGATAAAGGCAAATTGTATTTATCCAGCGAATCAATGCCAAAATTTTCAATTGGCATATCTGAACCATACGCAGTTTTTACTTTCGTTTCATAGGACTTTTGAGAAGAACTTTTAATTTCTACCCGCCTGTCAAATGACCCGCTTTTTCCAAAGGTACTTTTAAGACTTCCTGATGGTTTGCCTTTCTCATCATTTATGATAAATACACTGGTGACGCTGGTTTCACTAATAGAATCTGCATTAAACCGGATCGCCAGCGGTTGTTCAACATTCATTACATGACCATAACCATTATAACATTTTACGGGCAATTGCCCAAATCCGATGAAAGGATGACTGGCATCCAAAGCAACCCTTTTATCCCCGATGTAAGCAATACAAATAACATAATTATATTCATCGATAAGCGGATATACGGCACTTGCATAACCGTTTTCCCTAGTACTTAATATCAGGGGATCGGCAGGAACACCCTCATGCCGCAGCATAGCCGTCAACAATAAATTCACCTCATTAACACTGCCTTCCTTTTTATTATAAACATCCCTCAAATTGGCGGAATAAACATTATTTTCAATATGACTTACTGATTGAACAGCCTTGAAATTACTGCATACATAGGCGTAAATTCTTTGGGCTTTCTCCTCGGTTGAGCCGGCTCCCTGGACAACAGATTTCAATTCATCGGTCATCCAGGTATTTACATGATTCAGCGATTGCCCGAAATTCTCATCCTGCAGTAATGTTTTGGAAACAGAACTCCAGCTTTCGAGATAATCATGTCTGGTTTCCGAGGAATACATCGATTTCTGCTGATAGTAATTTAATTGAAATGAGACTTGGGAATAGTAGTTTTTAAGTGTTGTTATAAACGGCTCCTCATGCAGGGCAGGTACATTTTTTTTAACCCAGCGAAGCTCAGCGGAAGATCCTTTAAGTGTTAAAATTTTGCCATCATAAGCGCTGTTGTCCGCACCACGTAGAGTCTCATTATCCTCCCGGATAGTAAACGTTGTAAAAACTTCATTGGCTGTTTTAACATCAAAATGATCATCCCCCTGTTGTTTAACCATATAATGAAAGAACGGTGGAATGGTTACCACATATTCACTCCATATACTCGGATATTCGCCCTGGAAGCTCCAGGACCTTAGCTGCCTGTAAAATGGCGATTTAATTACATATTCCAGATCGAAAATGGAACCCTCTTTTAAAGCAGGCATGGAAAATTTCACCCGGTCGTGATCACTGTTATATTTTTCAGGAAAAATTGATTTCCCATCCAATTTAGTCTCGGACACCACTCCGCCGTCAAGATTAAATGTCGAGCCTTTCACGGAATAAAGTGTCTCATTATCCTGCAAATCCCGATCGAGATAAATTATAAGATTCCCAATATCGAACCCGTTTTTATTCAAAATTTTTATACGCAAATACCGGGTGTAAACCAGTGTAAAAAAACCTTTGTCATTCCCTTCAAATCTGGTACTTCCGATATCTTTGATGATTATGGCATTGGCTCCTGAATCAAATTTTTGTTCCGGGAGGCTGAAATCCGATTTACTGATTTCGCCGAATTTATATTTTGTTTTCTCCTGTGCCCGAACCTGAACCAGGCAGATCATGCATAAGCAGAAAAAAATAAGTTTGAAATTATTCATATAAAGGTGTTATAAGGATTTCTTGAGAATTATTTTTTCATTTTCCTTTTTTTCTATGTTAGAAAAAAAGTCTCGCAGCGTTTGATATTCCTCTACATCAAAAAAAGTTTTATTTAATTTCAAATGAATACGTAACTGTATGCTCGATTCGCTTTTCTGAATGAGATATTCAAAAA